>JBJEKI010000081.1:0-40250 GCA_051878555.1 Lepagella sp.
CTGCTCAAAAATATCCGCCTCTACGACCCAAAAAATTTAAGGAACGCGCTCTTATTTTTATTCTCTATCCCTCTATGACCATTCTTGATCGCAGTAAGTGTGGCACTATCGATGCCCTCCGTCGCCGGATCGAGGCGTATCTAACTCCCATCTATGGCGAGTGGGAGGCTCGTTCGATGACTCGTCTCGCCTTCCATAGCATAAAGGGGTGGGATACCACCACTATAGTCATCAACGGCGATTACCCTGCCTCCGACTATCTCGTCGAGAAGATGGATGAGGTGCTCCGCCGTCTCGCGGAGCATCAGCCCATACAGTATATCCTCGGCGAAGCCCGCTTCTATGGCATGGACCTCGAAGTGACTCCCTCAGTGCTTATCCCGCGCCCCGAAACTGCCGAGCTCGTCGACCTTGTCGTCAAGCAAAATACCGAGTCCGACCTTCGGGTGCTCGATGTCGGCACCGGTTCCGGCGCTATCGCCATCGCCCTGAAACGCAACCTCCGGTTCCCTATCGTAGAGGCTCTCGATATCTCTGCCGATGCCCTTGAAGTGGCGAGGAGTAATGCCCGCAGGTATGGTGCCGAGATCGATTTCCGTCAGGAGGATATCTTCACCTGTGATCTCCCCGAGAATTACTACGATATCATCGTCAGCAATCCCCCTTATATCCCCACCTCCGAGCAGAAGGAGATGGAGCGTAATGTCCTCGATTATGAGCCTCATATCGCTCTATTCGTCCCCGACGATAACCCTCTGATATATTATAGCCGTATTATTCAGTTGGCGATATCTTCACTTAAAATGGGAGGCAAATTATATTTCGAGATTAATCCCCGTTTCGCCGATGACTTGAAGCGTATGCTCGAGTGTGGTGGGTTTGTCGATGTCTCGATCTCTATTGATTCTCTGAAACGGCGTCGCTTTATTTTGGCTGAAAAGCCTATCGCTGATTGATTCTTATCTTCCCTTTTCGTTATGCTGCCAAAGAAAGTATTAACTCGCGAACAAGCTTTGCTCCGTATGGCTGATCTTTGCGCTCGTGCCGAGCAGTGCCCTTACGATATCCGCCGCAAACTTCAACTCAAGGGTATGGCGCCTGCGGATGTGGAGTCTGTCATCTCCGATCTCTCTGATCGTGGTTTCCTCGATTCAGCACGTTATGCCGGTTGCTTCGCACGCGATAAGGTGAAGTTCTCTGCGTGGGGGCGTCTCAAGATCCGTGCTGCCCTTGCCGCAAAATGTATCCCCTCTGTCGAGATCGCTGAGGCTCTCAATTCGATCGATCTTGATGAGTATCGCAATGCTCTAAGTCGTGCCGCCAACTCCAAGATCGCTTCTCTCGACCTCTCCATGCGCAATGACCGTGCTAAACTCTTCCGACACCTTTTGTCGCGAGGATTCGAACCTGATCTCGTCTCCAGGATCGTAAATGATCTCGCTCGTTAGTGCGTTTTAAGTATTTCATAATTATGTAGTTGCTCGGTATTATGCTGTTGACCGATCTGATCTCCGATTTTATATTCCCTCGCTATTGCCATGTATGCGGCGTTAAGTTGGCTGCCGACCAGAGATATGTCTGCCCCTCTTGCCTCTCGCAAATGCCTCGCACTCACTTCCATCGCACTCCCGACAATGCTATGGAGCGCCGTTTTATGGGACTTTTCCCTTATCGAGCAGCTTCGGGCCATTTCTTCTATTCCCGCGATGCCGCCATCGCCACACTGATGCACGACCTGAAGTATCACCGATTTCGAGGACTCGCTCGTTACCTCGGCGAAGTGGTCGGCACCGAACTTTTTCCTACCGGTTTCTTGAGCGATATAGATCTCATTCTTCCCATCCCGATGCACTTCCTCAAGCAGGCGAGGCGCGGCTATAACCAGACTGTCGAAATAGCGCGCGGCATTTCCGCTGTCACCGACATCCCGGTGGCTTCCAACCTACGCGCCGTGAGGGGTCACCGCACACAAACCCTCCTCTCTCTCGAGGAGCGTGTCAAAAACACTGAGGGTATCTTCCGCCTCCACAATCCCGAGGAGATCGACGGCAAAAATGTGCTCATCCTCGATGATGTCTGCACCACCGGCACCACCCTCGCCACTGCCGCCATAACCATCCATCATGCCGCCCCGAACGCCGATATTTCACTCCTCACTCTCGGTGTCACTTTCTGATGTTTTATACTTTTTTATAATGTTTTTTGCCATTTTTAGCATTTTTTCTTCGCTCGTTGTCTTTAAAACTCGCTTTTTTTCATTAATTTTGCTTTTCAATGTGTAGTAGGCAATTTTTTGTACTGCTCAATATTTTGCTTAACCTTTTTTATCATTAGTTGTTTTATGAAAAAACCGGATCGACTTCTCGCTGACAAATTGCTCGAAATCAGTGCCGTAAAATTCCAACCGGAACTCCCTTTCGTTTGGGGCTCGGGATGGAACTCTCCGATCTACAATGATGATCGTCGCATTTTGTCCTATGTTGACGTGCGTAATTTTCTAAAGGTTGAGATGTCGAGAATTGTGCTCGAGGCTTTCCCCGATGTCGAGGTCATCGCAGCTGTATCTACTGCTGCTATCCCCCTCGGTATGCTCGTGGCTGACATCTTGTCTCTCCCATTTGTTTATGTTCGATCCTCTCCCAAAGATCATGGCCTTGAAAATCTTATCGAGGGAGACCTCCAAATCAATAAGAAGGTGGTCATCATCGAGGATATCGTTGCCACCGGCGGCGGCTCGCTCCGTGCCGCTGAGGTGATCCGCAATAGCGCTTGCGAACTGCTTGGCGGCGTTTGCCTGCTCGATTATCAGTTCGCCGACACTCTCAAGCGCCTCGCTGATGCCGACATCAAGATGATTCCTCTCTGCACCTACGCCACCCTCGTCGAGGCTGCCATCGACTCCAAGAGTATCGACCCCTCCCAAGAACCTACTCTCCGCGAGTGGCACAATGATCCCGCCAATTGGATCAACGATTAATCACCCCTAACCCCTAACCCCTAACCCGTAACCCATAATAATGGCTACATATAAAAGTGCTAACACCGGCATCCCATATCCTGCCGAGGTCGTGTTCAATAAGTTGTCTAATCTCGAAGGCCTCGGTGATCTCCTCGCCAATGTCCCCGAGGACAAAATCCCCGAGCAGCAACGCGACATGCTCAAGCAGGTGTCGGTGACCGCAGATTCGATCAGCTTCCCCGCAGGCCCCGCCGGAAATCTGACTCTACAACTCGATCAGGTGAAGTCTCCTACTCTCATCTCTCTTAAAGGTGTCGGTGCCCCGGTGCCTATGTCCCTTTCTATGAACATCATCCCGGTTAATGACGCCGCTTGCGAGTTCTTCGTCCAAATCGACATCCAGATCCCGATGATGCTCAAGCCTATGCTCAAAGGACCTCTCCAGTCGATGGTCGACCAGTTCGCTAACATGATCCGTCAGATTCCTTTCGCTTGATGTATCGCCACATATCCATATTCTGCCGTTCGCTCGCGATAACCATCCTGGCCGGGTTGCTCTTCAATAGTTGCAATTCGGTCAATGATGATGTGATACCATCCATCCCGGTATATCTCAATCTCGCCTCCGTCAGTATGTGGAACACGTATGGCGTTGCCGGTTATGGCGATTATCGCATCTTTGTCAAGGAGTTGAGACAACCCTCCAATTTCGCCTATACCGAGCAGACTTCTACAGGATATGGTGGCGTGCTTTTGGTCAATGGCACCAACCCCTTCACCCTCGAGGCGGGAGTGCCTATGGCTTACGACTTGGCTTGCCCCGTGGAGCGACGCGCCGATGTGCGCATCTCGATGCAGATGTCGGAGATGTTTCCCATCGCCGTCTGCCCCGTCTGCGGCTCGCATTTCGATGTCGTGGAAAGGGGTGGAAGCCCTATTGAGGGGCCGGCGCTCGCCGACAAACTCGGACTCCGGCGATTCGAGTGCCGTGAAGGTGCTTACGGAGGCTATCTGATCATTAATTATTGACCATCTCCTCAATTCTCGTAACATGGGTTTTCTCGAAGGTCTTTTCTATATGTTGTGGCGCGGGTTCGCCATCGGTGTCATCATCTCGGCTCCGATGGGTCCGGTCGGCATACTATGCGTCCAACGTACCCTCGAGAAAGGCCGCTCCACCGGCTTCTTTACCGGTGTTGGAGCCGCTATTTCCGACCTCTTCTATTGCCTCCTCACCGGTTTCGGCCTATCCCTAATTGAGAATTTTCTGAAGGAAAACCAAAATGCAATTACTCTGATCGGTAGTATTGTCCTGATTTTCTTCGGGTTATACCTATTCCGGTCTAATCCGACTCGTGCGCTCCGCAAGCCGGACGCCAATCGAGTCTCCCCTCAACGAAATATCTTGAACGGATTCCTCTTTACCGTTTCCAATCCCCTGATTATCTTCCTGATAATAGGCTTATACGCCCGATTTAATTTCCAACTCCCGGAGATCAATTTCTGGCAGTATCTGGTCGGGTATATCTTCATAATCGTCGGTGCCCTCTCTTGGTGGTGGGTGGTAAGCTTTTTCGTCGATAAGGTGAGAAGTCATTTCAACCTCCGGTCGATGTGGCTGATCAATCGTGTTATCGGTTGTATCATCATGATTTTTGCCGTGGTAGGTATTTTCAACGCCCTTACCTCTTCGGCTGAAGCCAAATCTCCGAATCAATCCCTCACTCAACTTTGCGCCGCTGAGTCGTTCTATAACTCCGTCAGAGGTTTCGGCGTTCTCTCTCCCGATACTCTTGCCCCTCATGCTCCCCTCCTCTTGGAGTGCTCGACAGCAGACACTCTTGTTCGTTCTCTCCCCCTCTATCAGGGTCGTGAGTTCTCTTTCCTATTTCGTGCTGCCGATCTCCATGCCGATGGCGATCATAGCTATTCCTACACCGACTGCCGAGGGCGCAAGAAGCGTGCTGCCTCTCCCGAATGGGGAATCCTCTTGACTGATCATTCTCATTCGCTCCGCATCTCTTTTCATACTGACTATCATAGCCTCGATGAGCTGTTTCCTCCTCTGCTGAGGCTGTCGGTGGATTATGACGGTTCGGCATCGAGCCTTGAGGTAAAGGATGATTATGACTTTACGGGCGAAAATTCTTTCCGGCTCCTGAGGCGCGGCGGCACGTTCTCCCTCGCCGGCGGCCCCCGCCGTTACGATACACTCTTTTCGAAATATATTCCTGAGTTCGAACCCGATTCGGTCTCTTTTTTTGTTGCTCCGGGTGGGGCTCTGTCTCTCGATTATGTTTCTCTCTCTTATCCTCTCTCTTATCTCGGAGTAGGGGAGCGCTCTCCTTTCGGTGGTGTCGATGCCATCCTCTCTCGTATCAATCATTCCACCGATCCGATGGAGGCTGTGTGGGGTGTCTTCGATCGCCAACTCGAGGATAAGTCGCTGAAGATGGGTGGTAATTACATCGTGGCTTCTCTGCGGCAGAAGGATAAGTATATACTCCTCTACCTCGACGGCGCCGCCAAGAATCCCTCTATCTGGACTCCCGGCATGATCAAAGCAACTCTCTCCGATACCCTCTTCGACGGTGTATATGATGTTGTCTGGTATGACCCTGCTTTCTCCCCTCTGCATGGCGAGGTCAAGGCACAACTTCAAGACCCCGATATTATGGTGTTGCATTTCCCCGACCATGGTGGCTCTACTCTGAGACTCCGCAAAATATATGGATATGGAAAATAATCAAATGATGGACTGGGGCAAACTTATCTGCGACAAGCGCCTCGGTATGGAGGCTTATCATGACGATCGCCATCATACTCGCTCTGATTTCCAGCGAGACTATGATCGGCTTATCTTCTCTTCCCCCTTCCGTCGTCTGCAAAATAAGACACAGGTCTTCCCTCTGCCGGGTAGCATCTTCGTTCACAACCGTCTTACACACTCTTTGGAGGTGTCGTCGGTGGGCCGCTCTTTGGGCCATGAGGTGGCGATACGCCTTCGCAGCAAGTACCCCGACCCTCAGCTTGGATCCAAGTTTGACGATATCCGTGACATCGTGGCGGCGGCTTGCCTTTGCCACGATTTGGGCAATCCCCCCTTCGGCCATTCCGGCGAGAAAACCATCTCTTCTTTCTTCAGCGAGGGGCCGGGCGCGGAGTTGCAGCGATTCCTCTCTCCCGAGGAGTGGGCTGATCTGGTCCATTTCGAGGGTAATGCCAATTCTTTCCGACTGTTGACCCACCAGTTTAAGGGCCGCCGTCAGGGGGGGATGGCTATGACCTATTCCACCCTCGCATCTATCGTGAAGTATCCTTTCGCCTCTTCTCAAGCCGGAATTAAGGGTAAGTTCGGCTATTTCTGCAGCGAACGTGAAATCTTCTCTCGTGTAGCCGACCAACTTGGCATCATCCGTCATGACACCGACCGCTTCGCTCGTCATCCCTTGGTCTATATCCTTGAGGCTGCCGATGATATATGCTATCAGATTATGGATATCGAGGATGCCCACAAACTCCATCTTCTCTCCACGGTGCTGGTGCGCTCTCTTTTCCTCAATTTCTTCCCCGCCAATCGCCACGACCATGTGCAGAATGTCGTAGATAGCCTTACCGATCCCAATGAGCAGGTGGCTTATCTCCGCTCTGGTGTAGTAGGTGTGCTCGTCGAGGGGTGTGCCAACACCTTTATGGAGCATGAGGAGGAGATCTTGCAAGGCCGATTCCACGATAACCTGATAAATTGCCTCCCTCCCCATCTCAAAGAGGCGTATGGCGAGTGCTCGAAGATCGCTTTCAGCCGCATCTATCACGCCCCGATGGTGGTGGATATCGAACTCGCCGGCAATCGGATTATCTCCTTCCTCCTTCAGACTCTCGTCGAGGCGGTGATCAATCCCGATCGCAATTATTCCAACCTTCTGCTCAATATTATTCCGCAGCAATATGATGTCCGCTCTGAGTCGATCTATCATCGCCTCCAGGGTGTGCTCGATCATATATCAGGCATGACCGATGTATATGCCCTCGACCTCTATCGCAAACTCAACGGCCATAGTCTCCCAGCAGTCTAATTAACCAATAACCAATAACCAATAACCACTCACCACTCCTTCCCTCTCATACTATGAAGAAATTAGTTGCTATATTTTCGTTTTGTATCATCTCGTTGGCGGTCATGGCGCAGGTCATGGCTCCCTCCGATATGCCCTATCGCGATGTCTCGGGGCGTCCACATCAGGTCAGCGACCCCTCCGGGTTCCTCACTCCCGATGTTCGTAAGGCTGTAGAGGATTCCCTCTTTCTGATTTATGAGAAGTATACCGTCGAACTTGCCATCGCTCTCCCTGCCGAGATCGGCGATGCCGACCCCAATGAGTGGTGTGAAGAACTCTTTTCCACCTGGAAGATCGGCAAGAAGGATAAGGATAATGGTATGCTGATCATGATCTCTCCCGGTTCGCGCCGGGCTTATATCATGACCGGTTATGGCATGGAGGGCATATTCACCGATATGGCTTGCCGCAACCTGGTCGACAAGGCCATCATCCCTGCCATGCGCGAGGATAATGTCGATAAGGCGGTGACCGATGTCGTGTCGATGATCAGCCTGGCTCTTGCCGATCCTGCTGCCGCTGAGGAGTTGCGATCCAACCAGCCCGGCTCTTCCGACCTCGAACCGATCGACCTCACTCCTCTCTGGGGACTTGTCGCCGGAGTGGCTCTTGTGGTGTTCGTAGCCACGATGATATGTTTCTTCCGCGACCTTAAACGCACTCGACGTATGCTTACCCAATATGAGAAGGCTACTCACTGGAAGTCTCAGCTCGTCATGTATTTAGGACTTTCTATCCTCTCTTGCGGGTTGGGATTTATATTCTATCTGATAGTCTTGATGATCTATCGTCGCACTCGCACTCGTAGCATTCGTTGCTCTTCTTGCGGCGTGAAGATGCGTCGCCTCTCGGAGAAGGAGGATAATATGTGGCTCAATGATTCACAAGATTTTGAGGAGAACTTGCAGACTGTCGATTACGACGTCTGGGAATGCCCGAAGTGTGGCAAAATCGAGCGCTTTGCTTTCCGCGCCAATCAGAAGAAGTATAGCGAGTGCCCGGCATGCCACACTGTGGCGATGTGTTTGGTCCGGGATACGGTGATCGTACGCTCCACGATCCGTCAGGAGGGAGTCGGCGAACGAGTCTATGAGTGTCGCTTCTGTCATCATATACGTCGAGATCGCTACAAGATGCCGCGTCAAGCCGATCCGACGGCAGCCGCTGTAGCGGCGGGCATTGCCGCCGGCAGTCATAGCAGCGGCAGCGGTGGCGGATTCGGCGGTTTTGGCGGATTCGGCGGTGGTGCCACCGGTGGTGGCGGCGCCGGCGGCAGCTGGTGATCTTCCTGACATCCGAATATTTGCAGATTAGACCCAATTCGGGGAATGCATTAAAATAAAATGGGCTTTTGTTGACTTTTTTTGCCGACAAAAGCCTAATTTTTTTCATCTCAGTTCAATAATCACCCCTCTCCTCACGTTAACTCTATAATGAACCGTGTGAATTCCTACATATCAATTACTCGTGTTGCATCTCTCTTTCTGACGGGGATACTCCTCTTGTGTGCCCTGATGATGCCCTTCGAGTCGTCGGCAAAGTATAACGATAAGGTGCTCAATCGCCCATACGCCGACCTCAAGCGCTGGCACCTCGGTTTCTCCATCGGATTCAATATGCAAGACCTGAAGTTTACCCATAATGGCAATGTCACTGCCGATGGGCAGCAGTGGTATGTCGAAACTCCAAATTGCAGCCCCGGTATCAATGTTCAGGTGCTCGCCGACCTTCGCCTGCATAAGTATCTCAACCTCCGCTTCACTCCCGGCATCTCCTTCGGCTTCAAGGATGTGGAGATGAGAGACTTCAATTCAGGCCTTACTTGGCGTCAGAGCGTGAAGAGTGTGTATGTCATCACCCCACTCGACCTCAAAATCTCGGGCGACCGCCTGCAAAATGCCCGCCCGTATGTCACTGTCGGAGCTATGGGGGCGTTCGATGTCGGTAAGAAGTCTACCGATTACCTGAAGTTTACCACTGCCGATGCATATCTCACCGTCGGCTTCGGCTGCGATTTCTACCTCCCATTCTTCAAGTTCAATCCCGAAATCAAGTTCTGTTTCGGATTAACCGATATTTTGCAACATGTCCGCCCTGACCTCGAGGATGATGTCGAGATGATCAAGATCACTCAGGCTCTTACCAAGGTTAAGTCGCAGATGTTTATGATTACTTTCTATTTCGAATGATCAAAGTATTATCATCACTTACACGCCGCCTGAGACTCCCTCTCTGTGTGCTTTGTCTCTCTCTGTCGATACTCTCGGCACGAGGGCAAGGTGATGCCATGTTCACTCAATATTGGGCACTCCCCACCTATTACAACCCTGCCGCCACCGGCGATATCGATTTTATACGTATCCGTGGAGGCGCCAAGTTGCAGTGGCTCGGTATCGACAATGCCCCCAAAGATTTCTTGGGCACCGCCGATATGCCGATCAAACTCAACAAGAAGAGCCGCCTCGGTGTCGGTGCCCTCTTCAGCCAGGAGTCGATAGGCCTTTATCGCAACCTCGAAGTCGGCGTCCAGGTCAGCTATAAGTTCAAAGCTCTCAAGGGTGTATGGAGCGTAGGTATTCAGCCCGCTTTCTACAACTCCAAGTTCAAAGGAGAGGATATATATATCCCCGAGGGTGACGACTTCCACCAAGCTGACGACCCTAACCTCCCTAACACTGATGTGTCAGGCAATGTCTTCGATCTCTCTGCCGGCGTCTCTTACAAACATAAGTGGTTCTCCGTTGGTATCTCAGTGCTACATATCATGCAGCCCACCGTCACTATGAGCGACGAGGGTGGCTCCGATTCGGAGACCGTTGAGTTCCAAGCTACTCTCCCAAGACGTGCATATTTTATCGCTGATAGCAATATTCCGATAAAAAATTCGTTATTTTCATTGCAGCCCTCTCTGAATCTTAACACCGATTTCAGCCAATTCTCCGGCGAGGTCACCATGAGAGCAACTTACAATAAGTTCATCTCTTTCGGAGTGGGCTACAGATATAAGGAGGCAATTTCGGCTATGATAGCCGCCGAGTTCAAGAATTTCTTCATCGGCTATGCCTACGATTATCCTCTCTCTCGCATCACTAAGGGCTCTTCAGGTAGCCACGAGGTAGTGATCGGTTATAATGTCAAGCTCAATTTGGGCGATAAGAATAAAAATAAACAGCGTTCCATTCGTATAATGTAGCGATAATGATAAAGTACAATTTTTTCAATCTGTCTTCCTTCCGCTCGTCAGCGATGATGAAGGTAATGACATGGATGGCCACTTTCGGCTCTTTGGTCGCTTTGGCCTCTTGCGCCGGTATGCGCGGCAGTAGCGCCGGCGGCGAAGTCACCGGTGTCGGTGGCGCTTCGTTTGCCGAACCAACCCCCTACGGCATGGTCCTTATCGACCGTGGCACAATCGCTATGGGCCCCGCCGCCGATGATTCCGTGGCCGGTATTCGCAAGAGTGCCCGCGGCGTCTCTATCGATTCTTTCTGGATGGATGAGACCGAGGTTACTAACTCCAAATATAAACAGTTCGTATTCTGGGTCCGCGATTCTATCATCCGCGAACGCCTCGCCGACCCCGCTTTCGGCGGAAATGAGGCTTTCAAAATCGAGGAGGATAAGGAGGGTAACCCCATCAAGCCTTACCTCAACTGGTCTAAGCCTATCCCCTGGCGCAACCCCAATGAGGATGAACAGCGTGCCATCGAAAGTGTGTATCGCACCAACCCCATCACCGGCCAACGAGAACTCGACCCCACGCAGATGAATTATCGGTATGAAATCTACAATCACACCGAGGCTGCGCGTCGCCGAAATCGCCTTGACCCCGAAACTCGCGAGTATAACACCGACCTCCCAATCCCCACCGATCTCCCCGTTATCTCCAAAGATACCGCCTATCTCACCGAGGAGGGTAAGATCGTCCGCGAAACTGTGTCTCGTCCCCTCACCGGCGACTACGATTTCCTCAATACTTATATCGTAAATATTTATCCCGACACTACCGCTTGGATCAATGACTTCGATAATGCTTATAATGAGCCTTATACCCGTATGTATTTCTCTCATGCCGGCTATAATGACTATCCCGTGGTTGGCGTAAGTTGGGAGCAGGCTAATGCTTTCTGCAATTGGCGCACCGAATACCTCCGCCGCTCACTCGGCAAGGAGGGCGTTTATATCGAGCCGTACCGCCTCCCCACAGAGGCTGAATGGGAATATGCCGCCCGCGCCGGTAACTCCGAAAGCGCATACCCCTGGGAGGAAACGCTCCCTATGGATGAACGCGGCTGCTTCTATGCCAACTTCAAACCGGGCGAAGGTAATTTCGTGCGCGACGGCCATGTCATTACTTCCCAGGTCGGAACCTTCAAGCCCAATGATTTCGGACTCTATGACATGGCGGGTAACGTCTCCGAATGGACATCTACTGCCTACACCGAGAGTATCGACCGACTCACTTCCGACCTCAATCCCGAGTATCGCTATGATGCCGCCAAGGAGGACCCCTATAAGATGAAACGAAAGATCGTCAGAGGGGGTAGCTGGAAGGATGCCGCTCAGAATATCCGAGCTGACCTACGCACCTGGGAATATCAGAATGAACAGCGCTCTTACATCGGATTCCGTTGCGTTCGCTCGCAGATCGGTTTCGCTCGTGGCAATAAAAAGAAAAGTGTGAAATAAGTTTGATAATACCATAAAGTTTTGTTCCAATGGTAAAGATCCGTAAATATGCCAATGGCATCGAACGCTTCCTTCATGGTGAGAAGGGTCAGCGCTTCTTCAATTTCGCTTATTCGATAGGTGCAGCCGTCGTGATCTGGGGTGCACTCTTCAAGATACTCCACCTGCCGGGTGGCAGCACTCTCCTCTGTATCGGTATGGGCACCGAGATCGCAATGTTCGTCCTTACTGCTTTCGATCGTCCCCCCAAGGATTACGCCTGGGAGGAGGTATTCCCCGTGCTCGACAGTAAGGATCCCGAAGATCGTCCCGATTTCAATTCCGGATCGGGTGTCGTGATCAGTGGTGCTGGCGGCTCGGTCACTATCGACCCTGATGCCATCCCCGAGGGTGGTTTCCCCGGTGGCGTGGTAATCGGAGGCGATGGTGGCGCTGTGGCCGACCCGGCTGTCGTCGGTGGCGCTGTGGCTGGCCCCATCCAGCCCGTGCAGTCCCTCTCCGAGGCTGAAGAAATGGCTGACGCTTCGCGAAACTATCTCGAACAAATGCAGGGAATTTCCGAGCAGATGAGCCGTCTCAATGAGACCACCGAGGCCCTCAACGAGGTGACCCGCACTCTTCTGGCTTCTTACCAAGCCATCACTCAGAACTCTGAAACTATCTCCTCCAATTCTTCCGGTTATGTCGATCAGATGGAGTCGCTCAATCGCAATATCGCCGGGCTTAACACCATCTATGAGATTCAACTCAAAAGCATCAGTTCGCAACTCGAATCCATCGACCGTGTCAACCGCGGCTTGAAGGATATACGAGATATGTATGACAAGGCTGCCAATGAGTCTTCTCGCTATTGCGAGGAAACCGAAAAGATGGCTCGTTATATGAAGCAACTCAATTCGGTCTACGAAAAGATGATCACCGCTATGACCATCAATATGGCTAATCCGATGATGGGTGCAACCCCCGGTGCCTCTTCCGCCGGATTCAATCCTTTCGACCAAACTAATTCCAACCAAAACGCTTAAATATGGCAGGTGGTGGTAATAATGTGGCGCGCATGTCGCCCCGTCAGAGGATGATCAACCTGATGTATATCGTCCTCACGGCGATGCTCGCCCTTAATGTCTCAAGCGATGTCTTGAATGGCTTCAGCCAGGTGCAGGAGGGTATCCAACGCACCAATGTCAATATGACAGCGCGCAATGAGATACAATTCCGTTACCTCGAGGATCTTTATAAGAAGAACCCCGAGAAGGCCGGCGTATGGTATAGCCATGGCGTCGAACTCCATAAAAATGCTAATGCCCTCTACAATGAAATCGAATCCTATAAAACGGCTATCGCTAAGGCTGCCGATGGCAAGGATGGCGATTATCATAACATTAAGAATAATGACGACCTCGAGGCTTCGGCTGTGACCATGCTCAATCCCTCCACTCAGGCAGGACGTAAGCTTCGCGCCAATGTCGATAAGTTCCGCGAGTTCGTCACTACTCTCATCTCCGATTCGACCAAGCGTGCGAATGTGGCTGATATGCTCTCCACCAAGGTCTCTAATTCTCCCGGCAATGTCGGTCTCACATCCTGGGAGCAGAAGATGTTCGAGAATATGCCGGCAGTTGCCGCCGTGACTCTTCTGACCAAACTCCAGAATGATATCCGCCAGGCGGAGTCGGAGGCTTTCACCAATCTGATCACCAATGTCGATATCGGCGATGTGCGTGTCAATGAGCTTAACGCCTACGTTATCCCCAATTCCAATATGATAATCCGCGGCGGCAAGTATTCCGCCAATATAGTCTTGGCGGCTATCGACACTACCCAGCGCCCCGACATATATATCAATGGTGCCAAACTCAACAATCCCAACGGTCTCTATGAGTTCGTGCCGGGTGCCGTAGGTACTCACGAGTTCTCCGGTTATATCGAGGTGGCGCGCGGCGACGGCTCTATCGCTCATCACCCTTTCAAGTCTTCTTATACGGTGATCGAGCCTATGGCCACAATCTCTCCCACCATGATGAATGTCCTCTATGCCGGTATCGCCAACCCGATCAGCATATCCGTGCCGGGAGTGCCCATGAATGCCGTCAGCGCCACTATGACCAATGGCAACCTTACTCGCAATGGAGACCTCTGGGTGGCTCACCCCGGTAAAGTCGGCACCGAATGTGTCATCTCAGTTACCGCCCAACTCGAAGGCCGATCCATGAGCGTCGGTTCCATGACTTTCCGTGTTCGTAAACTTCCCGACCCGACTGCCTACCTCCCCGTTAAGGATGGCTCCGGTAATACTGTCCATTATAAGGGCTCTCCCAAACGCATCTCAAAGGCGGCTCTTATGGAGGCTTCAGGACTCGGCGCCGCTATCGACGATGATATCCTCAATGTCTCATATTCCGTCGTCTCCTTCTCTACCGTCTTCTTCGACCAGATGGGCAACGCCATCCCCGAAGTTTCCAACGGCAACCAGTTCTCCCCTCGTCAGAAGGAGCAGTTCAAACGCCTCAAAGCCGGTAAAAGCTTCTTTATCTCTAATATCAAGGCTAAAGGCCCCGATGGTATAACTCGTGATATCTCCCCGATGGAGGTAGCTCTTAACTGATATGCCTCTTGTGCCGATATCTCTTATAGTTAATAATTCTCTGTCCGCCTCGGCGTGACTCTTTATAATTCTTTTCGACGATGAAGTTATTTCGTAAAGTTTTTTTGCTCGCTACTCTTGCCGCTTGCACTCTCGCAGGTGTCGCTCAGGTAGAAAATGCCGGTGGCGTGCGCAAACGCTCCGAGCGTGATAAGAAAAATACTCCCCGCGAGGGTGGTGTCACTCAGCGTATGCAGGATTTCTATACCGCCAAGGAGCCTCATGATGCAGATATCTCATATATGCGCGAGATATATCGCCAACTCGACCTTAATGTCCCCGAGAATACTCCTTTATATTATCCCGAGGATGTCGTCGATGGTCAGAAGAATCTCTTCCGCCTTATTCTCGGCCTTGTGGTCGATGGTAAGATCCCGGCTTACGAGTACCTCGACGGCCGTGAGGTCTTCACCGATGATTATAAGGTGAAGGTCGCTGAAATGCTCGACCGCTTCGGCATATATTATACTCAAGGCAAGGGTGGCACCGAACGCAACCCCAAGTTCGTGATCGAGGAGGCTGACGTCCCCACCGGTCAGGTGCTCACCTATTATATCCTCGAGAAGTGGGAGTTCGATCGCCGCAGCAACCGTATGAAGACGCGTGTCGAGGCTGTCTGCCCCGTGCTCAACCGTATGGGCGATTTCGGCGGCGAGGCTAAGTATCCTATGTTCTGGGTGAAGTATGACCAGTTGCGCCCTTATCTCGCTCAGCAGTATGTCTTCCTCACCGACGACAACAATCTTCCTCAATATTCGCTCGACGATTACTTCAACCTCGGCATGTAT
The DNA here is from genome assembly GCA_051878555.1 of Lepagella sp. Taxonomy (GTDB): domain Bacteria; phylum Bacteroidota; class Bacteroidia; order Bacteroidales; family Muribaculaceae; genus Lepagella. Next base: position 15,199 of record JBJEKI010000081.1, read on the forward strand.
AAGGGTGATATCTATAAGACTCGCAACCTCCGCAATCTCTCGATGATGCAGATGTATCCCGATCCCGACGACTTGGCGCGCGCTCAAGACAGCATCGACCGCCGCCTCCGAGAGTATGGCAAGGACCTCTGGGTGCCAACTCGTGAGGAATATCTCGCCCAAAAGGAGAAGGAGGAGGCTATCGCCAAGGCCATCGCTGATGGCGACACCATCCCCGGTCGCACCGTCGTCGAAGATAAAGCCGTGACCGAAACCAAGAAGGCGCGCAAAACCACTCGCAAACGCTCCACCAAGAAGGCGAAAGTTTCCTCTTCAGCTCCCAAGAGCAGCAGCCCCAACTCCAACGCCACAAAGTCAGTGCGTCGTCGCAAAAAGTAAAAATCATGCCGGAAGCCGGTTTAGCCCGGATTGTTTTAACGAACTTATAAGGCTATGTCATATAACAGAGGGATGTGCCCTAAAGCACACCCCTTTTTTGTCTTTGGGTGGCAGTAGCCATTGTCAGTTTGTCTTTGGGTGATACATCCCCTTTTTTTGTCTTTGGGTGGCAGTAGCCATTGTCAGTTTGTCTTTAGGTGATACATCCCCTTTTTTGTCTTTGGGTGGCAGTAGCCATTGTCAGTTTGTCTTTAGGTGATACATCCCCTTTTTTGTCTTTGGGTGGCGTGCAAAGCACGCTTTTTTTATGTTTTACAACACTCACTTTATTGCAACCCCCTCTTCTCGATCTCTGAATTTGTACTTTTTGAGCCACTTTGTTATTAGATTCCTTAGATTTTTGTCATTTTTACCTAAAATTGTGATATTTTCTTGACTTATGGTAGCAATTTTTAAAAAATGTATGTTTCTTTTGTTAAAAATGCCGTCGTTATTTGGAAAATATGTGATTATCACTTAAATTTGCGGTTAGTTAAGATAAATGCATATATTTTAACACTTCGTTGTGTGGGCTATTATGTCAATTCGACCCGAACCGACGCCCCTCCGATATGCACTTATCCTTAATTAGGTTGAATCAAAAAAACAATAGAAAACTAAATAATTCATCTAATTTATTAAGGTATGAGAAAACTCTTTTTAATCTTAATGACGCTCTGTGCGGTAAGCTGGGGTCTTTCGGCTCAAGTCCGCTATCAGGGTACTGTTGTCGATGCCGGCAATAATGAGCCGCTCATCGGCGTTACAGTCATGCCTATCGGTGGTGGCCAAGGCGCAGCTACCGATGTCGATGGTAATTTTATCCTTAATCTTCCATCTTCCGTGAAGTCGGTTAAGGTATCTTATGTCGGCTATAAGGAGCAGACTGTAGCACTTCGCGACAAGATGGTCATCAGACTCGCTTCTTCTTCTACCAACCTCGACGACGTAGTCGTTGTGGCTTACGGTACTGCCAATAAGGAGTCTCTGACTGGTTCTGTAGCCGTCGTAGGTAGTGGTGAGATCGAAGATCGCCCCGTTACTTCGGTTACTTCAGCCCTCGAGGGTAGCGCTCCCGGTGTGAGTGTCAACAACTCTACCAGCGCCCCCGGCTCGGCTCCTACTATCCGTATCCGCGGTTTTAACTCTTTCAGCAGCGGCTCGCAAAGCCCCCTTTATGTAGTCGATGGCCTCGTGTATGAAGGCTCGATCGCTGAAATCAACCCCGCCGACGTGGAGTCTATGTCTGTACTTAAGGATGCCGCTTCTTGCGCCCTCTATGGTAGCCGCGGTGCCAATGGTGTCGTGCTTATCACTACAAAGAAGGCTAAAGGCCAAGGAAAGGTCGACGTGAACTTCCAGATGAACTTCGGTGCTTACACCCTCGCTCTTCCCCTCTACGACCGCCTCGGTTGCGACGATTGGATGGAGGCTTCTCTCCTCGCTAAGGCCAATGGTCAAGCCATCAAAGATATGAAGGATGGTGTAATCGACTATGAAGCCGCTATGGCTAAAACTGCCCCAGGTTTCGTAGGTAGTTACCTCCAAGGTCAAAATATCTATGGTATGAAGGATATGGATGGCAACTGGGTAAAGGTGCCAGATACAGACCTCTTCGACCCCGCTACCGGTAAACTGATCGAAGGCGCTCAAGTGATGCCCGGTTATAATGACCTCGACTGGTGGAAGGCTATCACTCAGACCGGTTTCCGTCAAGAATATAACCTCAACGCTGCCGGTGCTACAGAGAAGTTCGATATCTTCGCTTCTATGGGTTACCTCAAACAGAACGGTTACGTGATCGAATCTGATTACGAACGTTTCACTGCTCGTTTGAACGCCAACTTCCGCCCCGTTAGCTATTTCAAAGCAGGTATCAACCTCTCCGGTTCTTACGTGAAGTCGCAGACTGCCAACGTATCTGCTTCTAACTTGAACTCTACAGTCAACCCATTCCAGACTATGTACTATGCTCCTATCATCCCTATCTATGAGCATAATGCTGACAATGGTGAGATCGTTTACAATGCTGATGGTACACCTAAGTATTCTATCGGTGGTCTCAATGGTATGAACAACCTTATCTGGGAGACTCGCGAAAATATCATCCGCAATGAGTCTGTCAACCTCGACGGTTCTATCTATGGTACTGCTATCCTCCCCTACGGCTTCGAAGTGACTGTACGTGGTGGTATGTATCGCTACAAAACCGCTTACAATGACTATTCTACCAACCTCGTTGGTTCACAAAAGGGTGCCGGTGGCCTTGACGCTGAATTCGATTCAGGTTATAGCTACACCTTCACTCAGCAACTTAACTGGAGCCACGAATATGGCTTGAATCATATCGACGCTCTTTTGCTCCACCAGAACTTCAAGACAGGTGGCGAATACTCTTGGATCCGTATGTCGGGTCAGAAGATCAACGATATGCCTATCCTCTCTAACTTCGAGGAGGCTTCTCTCTGGGCTCAAGGCATCAACGACTATGCTACTGAGTCTTACCTCGGCCGCGTTCGTTACAACTACGACCAAAAATACTTCGCCGAGTTCTCTATCAACCGCGACGGTTCTTCTCAGTTCCATCCCGATAACCGCTGGGGTACTTTCTGGTCGGTCGGCGCAAGCTGGATCATCTCTAAGGAGAAGTTCATGCATGACATCAATTGGATCAACTACTTGAAACTCCGTCTCGCTTACGGTTCTGTTGGTAACAACGCCGCTGCAGGCTATTATGCTTACATGAGCCTCTACGACTGGACAGGCTCAGGTAACCTGATCCCCTCACAGATCGCTGCTCCCGACCTCAAGTGGGAAGCTACAAAGACTCTTGATGTCGCCCTCGAAGGTTCGCTCTTCAACGACCGATTCAGCTTCAGCCTCGGCTTCTTTGACAAGCGTAACTCTGACCTTATCTACAACTATGTTCTCCCCCTCTCTAACGGTACTCTCGGCGATGGGTACAACCCATCAGTGCTTATGAATATCGGTGAGATGCAGAACTATGGTTTCGAACTCCAATTCGGTGTTGACATCATCCGCAACGCTAACCTTAAGTGGGATTTCAATGTCGATGCTTCTTTCATCACCAACCGTATCAAGCAACTTCCTTACGGCCACGATATCGTAGGTTCAGGCCTCTTCCTCAACAAGAGCCGCTATGAAAACTATACTTACGAATGGGCCGGTGTTGACCAACTTACCGGTCGCTCCGTTTATGCTATGAACCCCGAGTCTCCCGACTTCTATACTTATAAGAATGATGGTTCAAGAGTTTACAACCAGGCTCTTTGGGACAGCTACGTAGAAGAAGCCAAGGCTGACGGTACTTACATCGAAATCGATGGCGTGCCCTATACCTATAAGACTGCTCACGCCGGTCGTAAGATCATGAGTTCTTCTCTTCCCGTAGTTTACGGTTCGTTCGGCACAAGCCTTAACTGGAAGGGTATTAACTTCGGCCTCCTCTTCACTTATAGCCTCGGTGGTCAAGTTTATGACAGCAACTACCAGTCGCTCGTAAGCTACAGCTCGCAAGCTCCTGCCGCTCTCCACAAGGATGTTCTCAGCGCTTGGACTCAAGCTCCCGAAGGTATGACTGCTGATAGCCCCAACCGCTTCGACAAGAATGCTATCCCGCAGCTCAATGGTGAGTATGCTACCGATAATGACGCTACTTCTTCTCGATTCCTCACAAGCGCAAGCTATCTCTCTCTGAAGAATGTAAACCTCTCTTACGATCTTCCTCGCAAGTGGGTCAACGCTCTTAAACTCCAAAATATCAACGTTGGCTTCCAGATGGAGAATGTATTTATCACCGCTTCAAGAAAAGGTTTGAATGCTCAAGCAGCTCAAGGTGGTTCCGGAGTTACTAACGGAGCTTACTACCAGCCTGCTCGCACCTACACTTTCCAACTTGCAGTGAAATTCTAATCATATCTAATTCTTTAGAATATCTCAAAATTTTATGGACATGAAAAGAAAATCATTATATATTGGTGCTGCATTCCTCGCCATGGCAGGCTTCTCTTCCTGCTCTGACAGCTACCTTGATGTGCAACCCGGATCGAGCGTCAAGGAGGAGAACCTCAACGAGGAGACTGTCGCCCAAACTGCTCTCAATGGTATCTATGAGAGTATGAACAGACAATACACCGGTCTCTCTCTTAACCAGAATGTCGGTGAATCTACTGTCGGTGTAGTCGTTTTCGATAACTTCGGTACTGACTATGTTACCGCCCTTTGGGGTCTCCCCGGTCTCTATGGTTGGGATGAACTCTCTAACGACCGCATGTATTTCACCATCATTGGTTGGGATTATTACTATGGTATCATCGGTCAGGCTAACCGCGTGATCAACGCCATCGTTCAATCTTCTGCTGATGTCGAAAATGAAGAGTTCAGCCAAGAACTCGCTTCGATTAAGGCGCAAGCTCTCGGTATGCGCGCTCACGCTTATACACGCCTTATGAGTCTCTATGCCAACCGTTGGGAGGAGTCTAACAATGGTGAAAGATATTGTATCGTGCTCCGCACTGACAATGTAATCGGTGATTCTCCCCTCGTTACCCAAAATGAGGTCTATAAACTCATCTATGATGACTGCGATGAGGCTATCAAACTCTTCGACGCTGTTGAGTCTACCGAACGTCAAAAGTGGGAAGTTAATAAGAATGTAGTATATGGTGTCCTCTCACGTGCTGCCCTTCTGAAGCATGACTGGCAAACTGCTCTCGATGCTGCTACTGCTGCTATGGATGGATTCACTGTAGCTCAAGGTGATGACCTCTTCCTCGGTTATATCGAAGATAGCAATGATATCATCTGGAGCATGGATCCCGCTTTCGAAACTACATACTACTGGTCTTGGGGTTCCCACTATGCTTGTAACGGTGCTTACGTCAACCTCTGGGGTGTCGGCGCAGGTGCTATCAATATCGACCTCTATCGTAAACTCGATCCTAAAGATGAACGTTGCAAGTTCTTCTTCACTCCTGACAAACTTGCCGGACTTTCCACTGTCTTCAATCCCGGTAAGTTGAAAGAGAAAGAATTCTGGAATCCTAATATGGTCGATGTTACAGATATGCTCTGTATGTCAGCCACCAACCTCTACGACCGTAAGGGTAATGACAAGAGTGGTTATGGTATGCTTAACTGCGTTATCGGATGGTGCTACAACTACTTGAACAATATCTTCAAAGGTAACAGAAGCGTCCTTGCCAACGATGACAACTTCTATAACTACATCCTCCTTGAGAAGAAACAAAGTTCTACTACCAAGAGTATGCGTGTAGACAAGACTTACTATGCTACTGCTTGTAAGATGCACTTCGGCGCTCAATGTAAGTTCTTCTCTGTGCCTCCTTACGGCTCTTGCCAACTCCCCTGGATGCGCGCTTCCGAGATGGCTCTGACCAAGGCTGAAGCTCTCTATATGCTCAGCCGCGAAGGTGAAGCTAAGGCTGCTTTCAATGAGTTCCAAAGCAAGCGTGTCGCCGGCTTCTCTTCTACTAAGTCAGGAGCTGCTCTCCTCGATGAAATCAAGATCAGCCGCCGTGCAGAGCTCTGGGGTGAAGGTCACAACTTCTTCGACCTCAAGCGTTGGGGCGAACGCCACGAACGCCGCGAATGGGTGGCTAACGATCCTACTTCAGGTAACGTGTGCCCCGGTGAAAGACTTACTGAAGAGCAAATGAGCCCCGCTTATTGCAATGGATGGAGACTCCCCATCCCGCAGCGTGAGTTCGAATATAACCGCGCCATCGATCTCAGCCTCCTCGATAAGTAATTTCCATAACACAATATCCGTTGGGAGAGTGCATCACACCTCAGAGTGTCGATGCACTCTCTTTTTTTAACTCTTCCATTATAGACAATTTTTTATTGTATGTTGTAAAACATATCCATTTTTACTCCCTTTTTTAAGTTTTTTTATTCTCTCTTTTGCTCGTTTCATTATTTATTACTTATTTTGTAGCATATCCGCGTTTGGTCTGTCGCAGACCTTATTTTTTGATCTAATTTAAATTCTTTGTTGATATGTTTAAGAAATTCGTTTTGTTTGTTGCCGGCATAGCCATCTCTCTTGGCGCATCAGCCGCACCAATCACTCCGCAGCAAGCCCTCGACCGACTCAATTCCAATGGTCCCGTTAAAGCTCGCTCCACTATGAACTCCGGCCTCGAGTTAGCTTATACCGCAAATACCCCCGCCGGTAATCCCTCCGCTTACCTCTTTATCCCTCAAGACCAAAAGGGTTATGTAATCCTAGCTGCCGATGACTCCGCTCAGCCTATCCTCGGTTATTCCGGAACTGCTCAGCTCGATGTCAATAATCTCCCGGCTGCTTTCACTTGGTGGATCTCTGAATATGGTCGTCATATCGAGTATCTTAATCAGAATGGCGGTTCTCAAAATTCCGCTCCTATGTTTATGTCTGATCGCGAGCCGATTCAGCCTCTCCTTAAGACTAAGTGGGGGCAAGATGCTCCCTACAATGGAATGGCCCCTATGATCGGTAATGTGCAATGTCCCACCGGATGTGCTGCCACTTCTTTCGCTCAGGTTATGAATTATTTCAAATATCCTGAAAAGGGTTCCGGTTACCTGAAATATACCAGCAATGGCACTACCTACGTTCTCAACCTCGAAAAGACTCCTTTCGATTGGGATAATATGCTCGATGTTTATACTAAGGGTAGCTACAATGATACTCAAGCTGATGCCGTGGCTTACCTGATGAAGGCATGCGGTTATTCTATCGAAATGATGTATGGTACCTCCGCTTCCGGTGCTCAAAGTTATAAGATCGGTAAGGCCCTGATTGATAACTTTGACTATGACCCCGGAGTAATCTATGCCGATCGAAATAACTATTCCTACGATCTCTGGTTTGATATGGTTTATAATAATCTCAAAAACGTAGGCCCCATCATCTATAATGGTACCTCAATCGACGGCGGTCACTCTTTCGTATGTGACGGCTATGATGGCGAGGGTTATTTCCACATCAACTGGGGGTGGGATGGTCTCTCCGATGGCTATTTCCTCCTCGATGCTCTTAATCCCGATGCTCAAGGCACCGGCGGATCTGCAGCTGAAGGTGGATTCAATTTCAGCCAAGATGCTTACTTTGGTATCCAACCCAAAAAAGAAACTGCAACTCCTTCTTACGGGAATCTAACTGTATATGGCTCTCTCTCTCCATCTCTTGATGGCTCTAATCTAAAGATCGCTGCTGTAAATAATGGATACGGTTCCACCGGTTGGGTTAACGCCAATTTTAAGGCTCTTAATTGTGGCTTTGGCACGCTTATTCAAAAGTCTGACGGCACTGGTAGTATGATCGAAGTTGATGCTTCTATCAATGGTAATACCGAATCCAATTTAGATATTTATTACTATATTAACGCTGTTTATCGTTACTCTATTCAGATTCCCTCTTCTCTCGCCGATGGTGAGTATAAGGTATATCCCGCTTGCAAGGATCTTGATGTCGAGGGTGCTCCTTATCAACCTTTAATAACTCGCAATGGTATTGCCAACTATATCCTCCTCACAGTCAACAATGGCTCGTACTCCGTGGCTGCCGTAGCTGACGCAAAACTTACCTTCGATAGCGCTACTTTCGAGTCGCCTCTATATTATGACAGAAATGCTCTCCTTAATATTAAGGTGACCAACAATACTGATACTCAGCTCACCCGTTGCATCTATCCCGCACTCGCCGACGATAATGCAATCCAATATAAAGCCGACTATCAACTTATTACCGTTGATCCGGGTCAGACAATTGAGAAGAAAGCCGTGATCCGTTTCCTCGCTGTCGATGGTGCCACCAATCTCCAGGCAGACAGCTATACTCTCTATCTTTATGATGCAGATTCCAACCAAGTATTCTTAAATGGCGGGCCATGCTCCTTAGAGTCCACCTCCGGCGGCTATACTCTCACTCTTAACGACTTTAGCGTCGAGGGTGACTTCCAACAGCAAGATGTGACTATCGGCTCGCGTACTTTCAAAAATGTATATATCATCGATTCTCCCCAAGATTTCGACCTCTTATTGAATTATACCGTCAAGTTGGGTTATTTCGACAGCAGTATGCATATCTTGGGTGCTCCTTTCGTCGTCGAAAACAATGCTTTCGCTACTGCCGACGACTGGTATAAAGATACTCCTTTCCTTGGTACAGGCGATTCTAAAGAGGTTCACCTCTCGATCGACTACGATTCTCTTAATAAAGATGTAGTCTATATGGTGCGTGCCGCTTATATTCAGACAGGTCGCTACCAGCCTTTTGGCACTCTCTATTTCGGATTCCCCGAGGGTGCAGGCGTTAATGACATCTTGGTAGATGAGACCCTCGAAACTCCGGTCTATTACTCGCTCCAAGGTCTACGCCTTGATGCTCCTGTCAAGGGTCAGGTGGTTATCCGGAAGATCGGTGACAAGATCGAAAAGATCATCTTCTAAAATTACAACGAATTTTATCCCTACAAATATGGAGGGTGTGTCGAATCAAATCACGACACACCCTCTCTTTATCTTGTATAATTTATATACAAAATTACCTCAAATTTTATATTAGCAATTACTTTTATCTTATTTTGTCCAAATAGAGCATAAATTTACCAAATATGGTGCAAAAATAGTACTAAGATATGTTTTAGAGCATTTTTACCACCTTTTTTCTGCAAAAATCATATTTTTTTTGTTAAAATGTTTTGTGGTTCAATTTTTTGTTGTACTTTTGCATTGTTCATTAGTTCGAAGCGATTAATGAGCTCTTTCCTTTACCGGAGTTTGAGCTTTCAACTCCGATTTTCGTTGAATCAAATCGAAATATTAAACATTATATAACTCTAAATTTTTAATAGTATGAAGAAGATTTACTTATCTTTAGCTGCTGCTCTCGTGGTTAGCGCATCTGCTTCTGCTGCAATCGTGGATGCAAAGACACTCCCTATCGAGAGCTCTATCAACACTATCGAAGCTGTTCAGACTCTTGACAAGACTTCTGACATGTTCAAGGCTCCCGCCAAAGCTGCCGCTCAGGCTGACGCTAAGGGCATGAAGGCTTTTGATTGCTATTCTCGTTCCAACGCGCACCCCGGTGCTATGACCGGTACTGTAAGCATCTCTTTCCTTAGCGATACTGAAGTTGAAATCATGGGCCTCTTCTACGATTTCAAGATCAAAGGTACTTTCGACGCTGCTGCCGGTACTATCAAAGTCGGTAAGCAAGAGCTCTTCCTCAACACTTACTACAACGAGTGGGTGACTCTCTATCCCCAATACCTCAATGTTAATGAGCAGGGTCAGATCGAAAGCGAAGATTACATCGACTACATCACTTTCGTTTTCGCCCCCAATGGTCTTCAGACTTCTGAAGGTGACATCGTTTACCAACAGTGCTGGGTAGCTGATCCCTACGAACAGATCACTATCTCTATCGACTCTGTTGTAGACCAAGGTTCCGGTTGGGAATGGACTTACGCTAACGTCCTCGAGCCCCTCGACTACCGTTTCGGTGAAGGAACTGAGTTCGTCTTCGACGCCGCTGAATGGGAAGATGCCGGCACTGCTACTATGGTGAAGGATGGCTGGCTCCTCGGTGACTCTGATCCTTACGATGTACCTCTCTTGAAGAGCAAATCTAATGAAGGCCACTTCCTGATGGTTAACCCCTTCGGTGCTAACACTCCATACGCTTCTATGAACGAAACTACTGACACCGGTTACATCTACCTCAACGTTGCTGAACCCGGTTGCGCTCTCGTTCGTCCTTTCGTTGATGGCGGTTTCGAATATTCTGACTGGGCTAATGGTCACATGAACTTCACTTCTCTCGAAGGTCAGCACTACTACATCGAGGGTTACACTATCGACGAAGTTATCGAAGAGGCTGACTTCTTCGGCGATCCTATCGCTACTTACGACGCTTCTACAGGCATCGTTGACCTCCCCCTCTGCCGCGTTTGCTTCGTTTATGCTTACAACAACCCCGACCAATGGGTAGACAGCCAGACTCAAGAACCTCTCGAAATGGCCGGTCAAGTTAAGCTTAACCTCGGCGAAGGTGCCGTTAACAACATCATCGATGACAATGCCGCTGCCGCTAAGCGCTACTTCAACCTCCAAGGTATCGAAATCAACGCTCCCGAAGCCGGTGAAGTTGTTATCGTGAAGCAAGGCAACAAGACTTCTAAAGTTGTCGTTAAGTAATTAACCCATTTTAGATTTCATCCAATCTAATCATATAGGGTGTGTCATATATATGGCACACCCTTATTAATAAATCTTACCCTCTCCCTTTATTTATCATAAGTCACCATTCTTTAGTCTTTCATCCCATGAAAAAGTTCTTCTTCTTTTTAGCCCCTTTGGCTCTCCTCCTCTCTTCATGCACCGAGCGTAACACTCTTACTATCTCTGTGCCCTCTTCCACTCCCTCTTCGATCGTTTCTTCCAAACTTAATAATCCCCCTCTCTCCATGATCCGCAAGGCTTCAATCTTCAAAATGGACGATAAGTATGCCAACAATGTCGTGGTTAGTCTCGACTATGCCGGCAATCTCTCATATTACCCCGCGCCCTCCGACCTCAACGCTAACTCGGCTCCTCTCAAACTCGCCAATGGATGGTGGCTCAATCGCCAAGGCTTCGGCGCCGGAGCTCAGGTGACTTCTTTCACCTACGAGCAGTATCGCAATCTCGATCACACCCCATCCCATCAAGAGATCCTTAACGCTATCATCCCCGATGCTGTAATTACCGATCTCCAATCCCTCCCCATCTCCCACTCCCAAGCTCTATCTCTCCCCATCGACCAACTTAACACCTACCTCCCCAAATAACCTGTAACCCATAACCCATAACCCGTAACCCATATCATGACTCGCGAGTTCAAGCAAGATTTCTTCCTCTCGGCTGGTGAGACCAATGCCGAGCAGGAACTCTCTCTACCCCTCCTCACTTCAAAAATCATCGATATAGCTACCGCTCATGCCAATTCCCTCGGCATCGGCAACCCCTCGATGCAGAGCCTCGGTTGCGGTTGGGTCCTCTCTCGTATTGCTATCGAGATGCTCCGATACCCTTCGGTCAACCAAATGTATTCACTTACCACTTGGGTTGAGTCATGGAATCGTCACTTCTCTGTCCGCAATTTCATGATCTCCGATCAAAACGGTGAGCCGATCGGTTACGCCTCTTCAGTATGGATGGTGCTCAACTGGAAAACTCGCGAAAATTATGGTCTCTCTCATCTCTCTATCCCTGCAGATGTCTTCTCCGATCATCCCTGCCCGATTGCCAAATTCGGCCGCCATCCCGCTATTGTCGTTTATGCTCAGGAGGAAGAACTCCCTCGTGGCGTGGTGAAGGCTACCATTCCTCCGGCCGACTATACCTTCAACTATTGCGACCTCGATTTCTATCGCCATGTCAACACTGTGAGATATGTCAGCCTTCTGCTCAATACTTTCACCCTCGAGGAGATGGATAAAACACAGATAGAGCGCCTCGAGATGGCATTTATGCACGAATCCCACTACGGCGAACGAGTAACCCTCCTTCGCGCCGACGAAGAGATCCAAACCAATGAGGGCACCATCGGCACCCAATCCCACTTCACCCTATCCCCTGTCACTCCCGGTGCCCCCACCTACCTATCCGCCAAAATAACAAGACGATCCCGCAATTAGAGCGTGTTCCTTAAATTTTTGGGGTCGTAGGGGTCGTATCCTTGGCCGCTTTTGATCACTTGCTTTCAGTCACATACGTGCGTATGCTCCTTACAGCAAGTAATCAAAATCGACTCAAGGCTACGACCCCTACGACCCCAAAAATTTAAGGAACACGCTCTTAATCCCTATCTTAATTCTTTGCGGTAGACGCGGACTAACTCTTGGTTGCCTCCTAACAGATGGCTGCATCGGTTGAGTTCTCCCGTATCTACGAAGCCACATTTCTCCATTACTCTCCCCGAGGCTTTGTTCCGGATAAAATGATCTGCCCACGCTATTTCATATCCCTTTACTTCTCTACAATATCCCAACAGAAGCCGCAATGCCTCCGTGCAGAGTCCTCGATTCCAATACTCCCGCCCAATCCAATATCCCACTTCGCAATCCCTCTCCCCGATATGAATATTGCTCGTCTTATGTGTATAATACCCTATACAACCGATCGGCTCCCCAATCGACCGTAATACTATAGCCCAGGTCCTATTATTGCTGAATATTCGTTCGATTACTTCGAGACTCTCCTCGACCGTCTGATGTGCCGGCCATCCCGCCGATGGACCAACCTCCGGATCGGATGCCAGATAATATAGCACCGGAGCATCCTCTCGCTCCCAGCGCCGCAAATATATCCGATCCCCCTCCATCCATTTACATACTTCTGTCATACAGTTTTTTTAGTTATGATATATGTTGCTCGCTTCCTGGTGAAGAATTGGTTCTGTGTAAGAGCTTTAGCTCGCCCCTTTACCCGGAAGTTTGTCTTCGGGTTATACTGTCTTAATACACCACACCAAGTTGTGATTTTCGTTCGGTCATGTCGACGCCCCGAAGGGGCAACCTGCTCATAGCCCGGGGCAGAGCGAAGCGGCACCCCGGGTTGACATTTCATATACCCTATCGCCCTGAAAGGGCAAAAGCTCGACCACTTACTTGCTAAACTTACGGCTATTTCGAATTATTTTGCAAATTTAAACAATTTTCCGTTCCAACGAAGCCCGTTCCAACTTTTTTTACTAACTTAGTAGCCCTAACCTCTCCAATAAGCTTTCAATTCTCACCCGATAATGAGTTTCGATTACAACGAAATTGTTCGTAAATATTATGAGGAGCTGAAGCCTCTCTTCCTCAATACGCTCCGCAGAGATTACAATCTCAATTATGATGATATAATGGATATTTACACCGACGTGTGGATAGCCCTCCGTGACAATATCCGGTGCGGCAAGGTTGCCCCCGACACCAAGTGGCATCCTCTTATCATGCAAATGGGACGCTACCAAGCCAACAATAAGGTAACTCGTCGCAAGACAATCAACTGCCTCGACGATGAATCATTCAACCGTGATGAACTTGAACGGAAATACACCGCCGAGCAGGAAGCGGAATCCTCGATCTATGAAGATCCCGAATTTTAGAAGGCGCTCGCAGCTCAGTTGAGCTATATACCCGACCCTTGCAACAAGGTGCTCAAGTTCTTCTATTATGATAAAATGTCGATGAGAGAGATCGCTGTTGCCATGAACTATAGCGGTCCCGATTCCGCCAAAACAGTACGACATCGCTGTATGGAGAAACTGAAGTCGAGAATCCTTAACGCCGTCCGTCACCTCGGCATCATAGAGTAAACGCTATCGGCTGGAAAACTCCCAATCCGTTTTCAGGATTATGCTTTAATCAATTCAAATCCACCTAATTATGAAAGAAGATAAAACTCCCGATATAGAAAAAGTTATCATCGATGGTATCATCAAGGAGGCGCAACAAGATGACCTTGAGTTTGGCGTTGCTCTCAAAAATATCAGCGATGAGGATTTCAACGCCATCATCGAACGTGACCGCCGGCCTCAGTACAAGAACCCGTTGGCGCGACTATGGCATCGTCATCGTCCTTGGTGTGTATCTGCCGTCGCCGCTGTGGCTGCCGTGCTCATCATCCTCCTGCCCGGCATCAACTCGATGAACGCCAAACTCTGCGAGGCCGCCCTATATGCCAGCGCCGAATATACGACTACCTCTCGTGCCGGTTTTGATGTCATGAATGTCTCCCTCGACCGACTTAAAGAGAAACTCCCCGAACTTGAGAGCCGTTATTACGATTGCTTCAAGGGAGACCTGATCATTGGTGATATCAAGGAACCCGGCTGGGATCTGACTGTAGCATACCTTCGCCTACACAAGAAGGGTAAAGCCATCAAGGTACTGAAGACCTTGTCAAGCACATATCCCGACACACCCTTCGGCGATCACTGCAAAGCCCTGCTCTCCCAACTCCAATAACGCGCTCTAAATGCCATCTTCGGCATAAAAAATAATCACTAATGATGAATAATCGAAATCCCCGCTTGACTACCTTGATAGTCGTTATGTGTTTGTTATTCCTGTTTTTAGGACTAACGTCGATCACTTCTTTCTTGGGTGGCGATAAGTCTGATGATGAAACACCGATAGATCCCTATTTGATAGAGGCTGAGTCTTATACTGACTCCCATTTGGATGTCGATGCTGATTCCGTTAATACTTATCCCTCGGATGTCAAGCCGGTCAGCGATTCTACAATCGACGTGTCCACTGAGCAGTCTCGTAAGCCTGGTTATGTGCCGGATCGTAAGCCCACCCCTTCTCGTCAATCGGTCCTCTCAGCTTACGATGACGGTTATCAAGAGGGGTATGACCAAGGCTGCGAGGATGCCTTAATGGGTGAGGACTTCGGTAATAATTTCGATGACGAAAATGACTACAACGGTCGAGAAAACGCCCAATATTGCGAAGGCTACGAGGATGGCTATGAGAACGGATTTTATGACCATGTCAATTAAGTAACGCGCTCTAACCAACCCTCTCAGAATTTTTTTCTATCGAAATTTTTTGGTAATGTCATTTTTTATCAATATCTTTGCAGTGTAAAATATACGCAAATATAAATCTGCTCTATAAAATATGAAAACAAGCTTCTATTTCGTTCTCTGGATCATGATATATCCTCTGCTCGAGTGGTTCGGCATCGGCACGGAGGGTAATCAGTCGTTTATCATCGCCTTATTAGCGGTTTTCGGCATCTCTTATCTGATTACTCGCCTTATGCCTGCGACTATCAATTACGAGAATGTGACGCATGCAGCCCCTTATTATGAGGATGTATTCACCGGCAATGTCCCGTTCTTCATGCATCGCATCAAGCGCGAGATGATCTTGGAGATTGTGACTTCCATATATTTCCTCTCCGCGACTTTCTGCATCGCCTGGATATCTTTCGCCAATTTGTCGCCTGACTGGATCACTTTGGCTTTGTTCGGCTTGTTTACCTACCAAGCCATCCATCGCAGTTATAATCACTACAAGGTTTACTCTTCACTTCGAGAGGATCCCACACCTCAGCAATGCGCCGAGGTGCTCCAAAATTCTTTTGGTACAGATCCTGAGGAGTATTCCCAACAGCGTATGTATAATACCTACGAGGAGATGTTGCCTCCCCGCCCGAAGCATTACACCCTCTTCCGTGTAGTCTCTTCGGTGTTCGCCATAGCTGCGCTCCTTCTCGGCATCGGTCACATCATCTGGGCGCTTGTCTTAATCTTAGGTTCGTCGATAGCCGCCGCTTCTGCAGCCGTTATGCTCCTCCTATATGGCTCGTTGGCAGCCTATTACGGCATTCATGATCTCGTTGAGATAATTTCCTCCAAGCCCAAAGCCAAAACAATAATCGGTCAAAAACAATAATCATAATCGCTTTATGAGAATCTTTAAAAAACTTCTTTGGTGGCTCGCAGGTGGGGTAGTGCTCTGCCTCGCCCTGCTCTTTGGTTGCAATTTCGCTGTGTCCAACTATACCAAGGAGAAGACCACTTCCGATATCGAGCAAGTGAAGCCGGCGGAGTATGGTTTGCTGCTCGGCACAACTCCATATACTCGCTATACGAGATTGAAAAATTACTTCTTCGTTTATCGCATCTATGCGGCGGAAGACCTCTACAAGTCGGGTAAGGTCAAAAAGATCCTCATAAGCGGAGATCAGAACAGCCTCGATGGCATAAACGAAGTCGAGTGTATGAGAGACACCCTCGTGGCTCATGGTGTCAATATCGCAGACATAGTTCTCGACGGCGAGGGATATAGCACGATCGAGTCGATGGAGAATGCCGTAGAGAAATATCACATCAACTCCTTCATCGTAATCTCCCAGCGATTCCAAAACGAGCGTGCCATCTACCTCGCCGAGCACCTCGGCATCGAGACTCACGACATCACCGGCTTCAACGCCGCCGACCCAACATCCATGCAAGCAAAAAGAACCTACGCCCGAGAATACTTCGCCCGCGTAAAAGTATTCAAAGACCTAATCTCCCACAGAATATCCAACTAACCCATAACCTACAGGAATCCGCTCTTAAAATTAATCGTTTTGACCATATAGAAGTATTGTAATAGTAGAATAAGCAGGATAAAAAGGACCGGATTCTTGCTAAAAATCTCAAAAAGGTGTATATTTGCGCTGTCAAAAATCTCAAAAAGGTGTAAAATCACCGAGTCAAAAATCTCAAAAAGGTGTAAACAGCATGGTTATGAAGCGTAAAATATATCAGCAACTCCTTGACTGGAAGGAGAAAAGAAATGGTGAGGTAGCTCTCCTTATTGAGGGAGCACGCCGCATCGGCAAGAGCTATATAGTTGAGGAGTTTGGTAAGAATGAATACGAGTCATATATTCTCATCGATTTCAATAAGGCTCCTCAGATGGTCCAAGAATGGTTTGACCTCTATATAGAGGACCTTGACACGCTTTTCCTATATCTAAGCCAGCACTATAAGGTCAAACTCTATGAGCGAAAGTCGCTCATCATCCTTGACGAGGTGCAATTATGCCCCCGGGCGAGAGCCGCTATCAAATTCTTGGTTGCGGATGGTCGGTACGACTATATCGAAACCGGATCATTGGTTAGCATAAAGAAAAATGCCCAGGGAATTGTGCTCCCTTCGGAAGAACGATCCATCCAGATGTATCCGATGGACTTCGAAGAGTTCCTTTGGGCCACAGGCAATGATATGCTTATGGATTTG
This sequence comes from Lepagella sp., assembly GCA_051878555.1. GTDB lineage: Bacteria > Bacteroidota > Bacteroidia > Bacteroidales > Muribaculaceae > Lepagella. The sequence goes on from JBJEKI010000081.1 coordinate 32,423, forward strand.
ATCAGAAAGATGTATGCAGAGCGTAAACCGATGGGACAAGTGTTCCATCGGCAAGCTATGGATGCATTCCGGCTCTATTTGATAGTGGGAGGTATGCCTCAAGCTGTCAAAAAATATGTTGAGACCAAGGACTTTGAAGCTGTCGATGCCGCGAAACGAGATGTGCTGACTATCTATCGCAACGACATTTTTAATTATGCCGAAGATATAGCTGACAAGGTGGTGTTAATCTTCGATAAGATCCCCTCTCAACTATCCAAGCATGAAAAAAAATTCCGACTCTCTGCTCTGAAGCCCGGTGCAAAATATCGCGATTGGGACGATGCCTTCTTCTGGCTCAAGGATGCAAAAGTGGTCAACATTTGCTATAATTCCACAGAACCCAACATCGGGCTGAAGATGAATGAGGACCGCACGACATTGAAGTGCTATATGAACGATACAGGATTATTGATCAGCCATGCTTTCGATGAGAAGGGTATTGTTTCATCTGAGATTTATCGAAAATTACTCTTCGGGAAATTAGAAGTCGATGAAGGAATGATCATTGAGAACATCGTAGCACAAATGCTGACAGCAGCCGGCAACAAACTCTTCTTCTACAGCAAAGCATCAGAGAAGGCGGATGAACGTATGGAACTTGATTTCCTCTTGCAAAAGGATAAAGTGACAAGCCGTCATAACATCCGTCCGATCGAAGTCAAAAGCGGCAAGAACTACACCCTCTCTTCCCTGACGAAATGTATGAAAAAATTCGGAGAATATATAGTCCTACCTACCATATTGCATACAGCTGACTATAAGGAAGAAAATGGAATAACCTACCTCCCCATCTACATGACACCCCTATTATAAAACCTCCCTCCCCCTCCCCACCCACTTAGACCAAATCCTCTTCGGCTCTCAGCCGCGGTGGGGTAGGGACCGGCCTTTGTGAAGTCGTAGCAGATTGATGTGGCTTCACACTCTTTTTTTATAAATTTTTTTGTGTCGTGGGGTAATTGTTTTGCTGCTTTGGCTGTCTTATTAATAAACGAGTTGAGTAATGCAGTATTCTATCTCTGAGTTTGAAACAATATACCTTCGATGCTTTCCGGCTGCTTTCCGCCTCGCCCTCAGTCTCTTGCATGATGAGGATGAGGCCCGAGATGCCACCCAGGAGGTGTTCCTCAAACTCTGGCAAACGGATACCGCCGTCAGCAATCCCGCCGCTTTCGTGATTCGCTCGGTCCGGAATGTCTGCCTCAATCGCATTGATGCCCTCGACACCCGTGAGCGTTTCATCCGCAATCTCCCGCTCGAACCGCTCGACGACCCTCCGGATGACCTCCTCGACTCCGAAACCCGTCACGCTCAAGTCCGTTCGGCTGTCGACACCCTCCTCTCTCCCCGCCAACGACAAGTAGTCGCCAAGATATATAGCGAAGGTCTCTCCTATAAGCAGACTGCTCAAGATCTCGACCTCTCCGTAGCTATGGTCAATAAGTCGATTGTCGGCGCTCTTAAAAAATTACGTTCTTTCTTTAAATCTCAAAAGTCATGACCGTGGATATCAGAAACTTACTGATCGAGAAGATGATCGATCGCCCCGCCGAGCTCTCGCCCGACGACATTCAGACTATCCTCCATGATGAGGAACTCCGAGAGATCTATAACTCGTCGGTGATGCTCCGCGATGCCATGACCTCCCCCACGATGCCCGATCCCACCAGGGAGTGGAAGCGCTTCCGCTCTCGTATCGCCCCGACACGCCGTCGATATCCTTGGCTCCGATATATGGCGTATGCCGCCGCCATCGTCGTGTTGGCTCTCTTCATCCCGATAATGATCCGTACGCTCGATCGAAATAGCGACTCCGAAACGACTACTATAATAGCTCAGAATGAGGATACCACCGATATCGTTGTCTCGCCCGACATCCACCAAGTCCCGAATATCGCAGCTGCCAAGCCGGCTGCAACCGTAGCCCATGAGACAACAGCTTCCCCGGCACCCTCGCACTTGCCGGTCGCCAAGAGATCTTCTCGCCCGAAGAACACCCCATCTCCTGCCTCTGCCGACGTTGATCAGAAGGTGAGAACCCAATTGGCTCGCATCGACAATGAAGTGGCTATGGCTCTCGCTCAAGTCTATGAGCTCGATCAGCAAGTCGCCTCTAAAGCTAAAGAAGCTCTCTGTAAAGCAGACCCTACGCTCCCCGAGTGTAACTGCCCGTCGGAGCAGAGCCCCGAAAATGATGAAATTAATAGTGTAATAATGTTATAAATATTCTAAGATATGAAACAGTTAGTTGTTACAATCCTCGCATTGATTGCTGTTGCGATCCCCTGGCAATCATCGGCTCAAACCAACGTCAAAAAGGCATTCGATAAGCTGTTGAATTCCACAGATGTGGAGATGCAGAAAGAAAATCATCAGATGAGCAAAAGTCCCCAAACAGGAAAAAAAGAATCGATGTTTGCCACGTATTACTTCTCTCTGCCGGAGTCAAAGGAGAAACTTATCAAAGATGTGTTGGCTGCATTTCGTGCTGATGATAACGAGGCTTATACTATGCAGAGCGGTGTGGCGGGTAAAGAAGATCCCCCGATTCATCTTGCTGCCGGTGAAGGACCTGAATATAATGTCAGAATTAATTATGAAGGCTATCATTATATTTATGCATGCTATCTCGCTCCCTCTTCGGAAGATCCCTCCGGCAATCACCGCTACGCTTACGGTGTGTATTGGAAGAAAGATAAAGGGAATAAGATTGATGGTGGACTCGTTATCACGTATGCCACAACCCTTAAATATCGACAAGAACAGGATAAGTTGCAGAGAGATAAGGTTTTGCAATCTTCGGCAAAGTCGCAAGACTCCGAATATGATCCCGACTCGTGGTTCCAACTGTTTATGAACTATGTCTATGCTTTCGACGCAGCTGACGATGACGTAAAATTGCCCCTGGCTACTCGCATCTATCAGTGTGCCAAGCAGATGCCTGAAAATGCATCTGTAGAGGATCGCCGACTCGCCAACAACATCCTCTCTGATATGATCGAGTCAAAGAAGTATTCCGACAATACAATCAAGCTCCTCAACGCCGCTAACGAAATCATCAAGTAAATCACACCACCCATCAAGTAATTCTTCTCATACCCCCACGGGCTCCAAGGCAAAAACCTCGGAGCCCGGTGCTTTTAGAGCGCGCTCTTAACGAGTTGTAACAACAATCAAATAAAATAACTCTTTATTGAATATAGTGGAATATTGTCCATCCACTCCTCTTTGCGATAGTCTGCCATTGATGTGCGGATACATTTAACATCACTATTTTCGCTATGAAACATTTTAAGTGATTTCGCTTTCAAATTCTCTTCCGATTTTACCTCAATGGCGTATAGTTCGGCATCTTGCTGAACAACAAAATCCACCTCTTGTGTACTATTCTCTTTGCTAAAATAAAATATCGATAGATCCTGACAGTTGTGTAGTTGTGAACATACAAAATTCTCAGTAAAACTGCCTTTGCTCTCACTCATCTTGTTGGGAATCAACATTAAAGAGGATGGTATATCGCTCATTGCTCCTAAAAGCCCGCAGTCGAGCATATAGAGTTTGAACGATGTAAAGTCTGAATAGTATTTCAATGGAATGACGGGCTTTGTGATGCGATCTACCTTGTATACTAACCCCGCGTCAAGAAGCCATTGTATAGCAACCTCGAAATCCTTTGCTCTGCTACCTTTCCTTACGGCTCCATAGATAAATTTGCGATTCTCTTTGGCAAGTTGAGACGGTATGGATTCCCATACTTGATTTATTCTAACAGCCTCATTGGTCGGTGCATGCTTTGAGATGTCTTTGTTGTATGCAAATAATATTTCTTTTTGGACTTCTCTCACTTGTATAGGGTCGTTGGTTTCGAGATATTTCTTGACTACCTCAGGCATCCCTCCGATGAAATAATACTCTCGAAGTGACTGTATATACAGATTCCGTGTGCTTGAAATGACATCCCATGCTTTGTCTTGAAGAATCTCTTTCATTTTAATTTGCCCTTTTGCCATGAGAAATTCTTCGTAATTCATAGGGTAGATATGTAATGTATTTACTTTCCCTACCGGATATGACTCTCCTTGATGTAGAGTGATGCCCAATAATGATCCGGCTACCGCAATGTGATATTCGGGTGCATTCTCATAAAAATATTTTAATGAGTTTAGACCACGTTTCAGTTCTTGAATCTCATCAAGTATTATTAGCGTCTTGTCGGGACGTATGCTTTCTCCGGTTATTGACCCAATGGAAAAGAGTATGCGTTTGATGTCATAATCCTGCATAAAGAGATCTTTCACGATCTCGTTGTCATCGCAGTTGATATATGCAACATTGTCGTAATATCTCTTGCCAAATTCCTTCAATATGTATGTCTTGCCTACTTGGCGTGCTCCTAATAGAATAAGTGGTTTCCTATCAGTACGCTCTTTCCATTTGATTAGGTCTTGCATTATTTCTCTTTCCATAGTTTGCTTATCATTTGATTGTAATGCAAAAGTATATAAAATACAGCATATTACCAAATGCTAACACATTTTTATGAGGGAATCTCTGCTGTGGCACAACACTTTTATGAGGGAATTTATGCTATGATACTACACTTTTATGAGGGAATTCCTGTTTAAAGTCCCATCATTAGTGCAGGATTTGATATGTTTATATCACGATCTTGAGGGATCGGGGGCTCTCTCCTTCGATGCGTAGGATATAGATGCCTCGTTCGCTCGGTAGGGCAATCATGTTACCTCTGGCGCGCGATGCCACATCGCCCGTTATACGGATCAGTGTCAGTGTGGCTTCGCCATCGACACCTCCCACCATAATCATGCCATCCCGCACTTCGACTTTCAGTCGACTCTCTGCCGAAACGCCGATCACACCGCTTTCGCCATCGATAAGACGGAAATGTGCCGGAGATCCATCTTCTCGTAGTGCCAACACCTTGTCGCTGACTGTCTGATCTTTACATCTCAGATAGACGTCATATTCCTTGTCGCGGTCGGTCGATGCGGCTATCGAGAGTTCGCGACTCTCTCCCGCTTCGAGATTGACTCCATCGAGTGTGTACTCCTCCCATATTCCCTCTTCCATCTGATAAAGCGACAGGTGTATACTCCCCTCGAAAGTGGTCGATCCGGCATTGGTAGCCGTGAAGTAGATCTGTTCATCCGTGCCGCGCGTCGGGAGCGTGGCGTGCAGATCAGTTATCTCCAACTGCGGCATAGTGCCGGTAGCCTTGGTTATCGTGATGTGTTGAGGTGTGTCGGTAAGCCCATATATCGGATCTATGTGATTCCATAAAACAGGGAAGATCTCCATCTCTCCATCGGTGGTCATATATTTCATATAGGCGATATATTCCCCTTCGAGAGGATATAGCAGTCCCGGGATCTCGACCCTCCCCGCAGAGGAGGGTAGCATATCGACCCGCATCGTCGACACGAGTATCTCGCTACGCAGTGATGTGTCCTCGGCCGGACATAAGTAGAAGTTGACCGTTGATTCGCCATATACTCCGTTGATGCTTGTAAGTCGTGAGTCGGCTATTGTTTGCTCCAAATGCAGATTCTTGTCTTGCGAGATGCTCTTTTCTGCCAGGAATCGGTCGGAATATGAGGTGAGTGTGTAGCCCAACATCGGCTCTGTCAGTGCCTCATCAACTTCTAATGTGAGCCCATCTGCTACCAATACTTCCGCCGATTCCGAACTGATGGTATACCTGCCGGCGGGTATCTTGAACTCGTTCTCCGGATTCGTAATTTGGTTCACCTTTACCACCACTTGGTCTTCAAGCATATTGTAGGCTCGCTGATAGATAGTCAGCGATTCGCTCTCATATTTCTTGCCGCTGTCGATGTCGGTAAATACGAGAGTTGCCTTATATCGATAGGCTTCTCCCTTGCTCTCTGCCGGGAAGTCGGAGAGTGAACGCGAGGTTACCTCGGCATAGAAGGGCGTCTTGGCATACACTTCTGTCTTGGGCTTAAAGTCGAGCACCTCGACTCTCGGCATATCGCTGCTGAAATCCAATTCTCCGGAGTATTCGTCATATCCCCGGGCGGTTATATTGCCATTAGAGTCGATGTCTACCCATGGACCCATCGGTAGATCTTGGAGCCGGATCTCATCACTTCCCACCACGCGATAGGCGAGTTTGACGTGGTATCGCCCCTGCAAACCTATCCCGCCGGTAGATATACTCCGTGTGAGCTTATTGTAGCCGGGGAAGCGATAGTCGTTCGGATAGAGCGGTTGCGACATATCCGAGGTGAAGACTGACTCCTCTTCATCTACGATGGCGATGCCGATCTCGATGCCTTGCGCACCCTCGTCATAACTGTTCTCGATGCTATATGAGTTGGATGTGACACCATACATACAGCATCCGATGGCTTTGACTGCTTCCCCTTTCCATATTTGAGTGCCGGATACGCCGAGGTATCCCTCTGAATAGGGGAGATCTGCCGAAGTGCGGGGCTCGATGCCGCAGATCATCATCTGTTTCCATTGATAGCCATCGCCAGAGGTTACATCCGTCGGGTTGGCGATTGAGATGTCGTAGTAGCCATCGCCCTGACCATCCCAACCCCAGTTGATGTGCACCAAGCCCGATGCATCGCAACCATCCACCACGAAGATGTGGGAGGCAAACTGATTGTTGGACACCGAACCTTCATCCACTCCCGAGTAGAGCACCGGTCTCCCCTCTTCGAGGTCCGTGTAGAGTGTCTGCATCCAGTATTGAGTCGGAAGATATTTGCGCATCAACGGCTTGCTCTTGTAGTTGAAAAAACGATCTAACGCCACCAAAGGCCATTTGCCACTCGTCGTTCGGTCGGAGTATTCGCATTTGCATGCCACTCCCGCCTCATACACCAGTTTGGCAACCTCCTCTGCCTCTGCCGAGGTATATGTGCCATCTTCGTATGTGTCGCGAATCAGATCCCAATTATAGGTGGCTTGTGAATAGTCAACGCTGATTTCAGTTCCCGATTCCGGATCGACATATTCCATCACGAATGCGTTGGGTGTATTGCCTCGATGATAGTTGAGCACCTGTGCCAATGCCACACCGGTGCAGCCGGTCACCGACCTATTCCCTTTATACATAGGGCACTTGCCATTGTAGGGCGCTTGCTGTCCCCACTTGGTGGTGAGCATCGGCGCTACCTCCCTATTGGGCTTAACTGCTGACCATTCTCGTCTGGGTTGGCACTCGGCGGCATCGACTATCGCCCTCAGTGTCGCCGTGATATTGTTAGGAAGCTGAGTCACGTCGAGTGTCGATTCCGTCGAATAGCCTACTACTCGCTCCCCGGCGTAGAGCACAAATCCGCGATGACTCTCTGTCGTAACATTAAAGCAGCGACCGCCACACATGCTGACCTCTGTGACAGTCGGTGCTATATTGACCCAGTTTGCTGACGAAGCCACCCGGGAGGAAGACTCATACTCCTCAGTGTGAGGCTCATCCCATCGACTTGCCAAGAAATCCAAAGCCATCTGCGACGACTGTGCCACAACCTCACCTGCCGAAGCGACCATCAAAGCCGCCCCTGCCAATGTCTTAATCATATTCATTCTCATCTGAGTTATCATAGTTTAAACGTTATCATAGTTCAGACCACAAATATAAAAAATTTTTTAGAAACTTCGACAATTTCCCTAACCCTGTATCGAAATTTGAAACACCTGAGAGCTAAGAGCGCGTTCCCCTAAAAGTACGCGCTCTAAGAGCGTGTTCCTTAAATTTTTGGGGCCGTAGGGGCGGATATTTTTGAGCAGA
>JBJEKI010000082.1:0-10656 GCA_051878555.1 Lepagella sp.
TTTCGAAACTCGCATCCGGCACAATGCGTGAATTGGAACCGATGTGAGTTTCAGAGTATGCCCAAAAGATCCGCCTCTACGACCCAAAAAATTTAAGGAACGCGCTCTAAATCATTACAAACCAAATAAAATCGAACAATCAATTTTGTTTAACTCATAAAAATCTAACTAATTATGAAAAAGATGACTATTCTCGCCGCTATGGCACTCGTCGCAACCGCTGCTTCTGCACAATACACTTGCGATCCTACAGTCGAAACCGTTCTCGCCAAGGGTAAAGTTTCCAAGGTGATGACCATCGCCCTCGATGCATCTGCCGAGGCACAATTTGCCGATCAGGGTGCTACAATCATCGCAGCCGGTCCCAACGATGCAGAGCGCAACCTCTGGATCTGGGATAACACCTTCAGCGCCGGTGATTCTTCACTCCCCGGTGTAGGCGACCAGACTGACGGCTACATCTCTCTGATCGTCGGCACTGCCGGATGGTCGGGCGCCGGCTACAATGTAACAGATCCCGGTATCGACACAAGCTGGTGGAATGATGACACTCGCTTCCACTTGGCATACTATTCTCCTGCATCCGCTCCTGCGTCGATCGCTCTGATCATCAACGACTGCGACGGCGTCAACACTCCCGCCAAGGTGTCGCTCGGCGATGCTTTCAACGACAATGGCGCTATCTATCCCGCCATCGGTCCCAAGAGCAACGACGACTGGCAGGGTATCGACATTTCTTTCGCCGACTTGAAGAGGGTTTATCCCGCATTCGCTCCCACAGCATCTTCAAGCTGGAAGGGTAACATCCTCTCATTCCTCGCCGGCGGCGTGTCGGGTCAGACTCTCGCTTTCGACGCTATCTACTTCTATCAGCTCGATGATGAATCTGGTGTGCAGAACGTGGCTATCGACGAGAACCTCCCCGTGGTGTACTACAACATGCAAGGTGTTCGCGTTGACAACCCTGAAAACGGTATCTTCATCGCACGCCAAGGCAGCAAGAGCTTGAAGGTGGTTAAATAATTGTTGGTTCACTATTTATATTTTATCCATTCTCAATTATCTAAATCGGGCCGCGGACATGCCGCGGTGGCACCATCCGCGGCCCCACTTTTTCAAACTCTTTTCCACTTTAACCCTTCATTTTAACCCTTCATTATAATCATGAAAACTCCGGTCGTAACTATCTCCCTGCTCATGATGCTGAGCGCACCGACAGCCTACAGCCAATCCTCGCAAGAGGGTAGCGGCGAAACTGACGGTTATGTATTAGTGTGGCAAGACCTCTTCGATGGTGAAGAACTCAACGAGATGCGTTGGAACATCGAGGTAAACGGATCGGGTGGCGGCAACAATGAGTTGCAATATTACACCGATCGCGCCACCAATGTCCATGTCGGCGACGACGGCAAGGGGAATGGTTGCCTCATCCTGACGGCACGTCGCGAGAGTTATGGCGGCAAAAGTTTCACCTCCGGGCGTGTCACCTCCAAGAATCTTGTCGCTTTCAAGCATGGCAAGATCGAGGCGGCTATCCGTATGCCCAAGACCGCCAACGGCCTCTGGCCTGCATTCTGGATGATGGGTAATGATTATGATGCTGTGGGATGGCCCAAGTGTGGCGAAACCGACATCGTCGAAATGGGGCATCAAAATGCCTTCGCCTCCGGCACTCAAGAGAAATATTTCAATGGCGCGATGCACTGGGGACAGGGTTGGCCCAACGCCTCTTACGCTCGCGACACCACCAAATCCTACTCCCTCCAGGATGGCGAGTTCCATATCTTCACAGCCATCTGGGATGAAAACTCCATGAGCATGTATGTCGACCTCGACCAAATGCCCGTCCAGACCCCCTATTTCAAAATGGATATACCCTGCGACGATCCCGACAATGAGTGGTCGCCCGGCAATTATTTCCATAAAGAAAACTTCATCCTCTTCAACTTGGCAATAGGTGGCAATTTCCCCGGCATCTATAACGCCGATGAAATCACCGCTCTCAACGAAGCCAATGGTCAAGAGGCATCTATGTATGTCAACTATGTAAAGATCTATCAGAAGGGCACCGCCGATGAGTCTATCTATATGGCAGTGCCGGGCGATGACACCACCGGCATCACTGACCTCGCCGACGAAGCCGACCGCATGATCACCATCTCCGGCGGCATCGCCTGCTGTCGCGACGCCAAGATGATCGTCTGCAACACTGCCGGACAAGTGATCCGCAGCGGCTGTGGGCGTGTCGACCTTTCCAACCTCCCCTCCGGCACTTATATCATCTCCGCCACGACTCCCTCCGGCTGTCACCTCTCTTCGAAAGTGATCTTATAATCCTACCGACCATGAATCTTCCTCTATCACGATACTTGTTGACTCCCCTCTTGCTCACCCTCGCGGTGACTTCCTGCAAGTCGGTGAGCGACACCATGGCGACTCCCCCCGCCGATCGTGACTCTACATATCTTCGTGCCGACCTCCGTGACTCCCGCATCATCTGGGCGGATGAGTTTAATACCGATTCTCTCGACCGCCGTGTGTGGAATGTCGAGATCAACGGCTCCGGCTGCGGCAACAATGAGTTGGAGTATTATCTCGATACTCCCGACAATGTCTGCCTCCGGGATGGCAATCTTATGCTCACCGCACTTCGGCGACCATATAAGGATAAGCCCTTCACTTCGGGGCGTGTCAACACCTGCGGCAAGAAGGCATTCACCTACGGCGTGGTGGTGGCGCGCATACGACTTCCCCGCACTGCCGACGGCCTCTGGCCCGCATTCTGGATGATGGGCGATGATATCCGCCTCAATCCCTGGCCTCGCTGCGGTGAAATCGATATCCTCGAGATGGGGCATAGCGACGGTATCCGCACCGGAATCCAAGACCGCCTCTTCAACGGCGCCCTACATTATGGCACCGACACTCATATCCAGCAAGTCGGCGTCTCGACCGCTCCTTACTCTCTCCAAGATGGCAAGTATCATACCTTCTACTGCTATCGCTCGCCTCGGCGCATCGCTATGTATGTCGATGATATCCCCACTCCCTATCTCGACATCGATATCTCTAAGACAGAGGATCTTAAACATCCGGGACACTACTTCCATAAGCCCCATTTCATCCTCTTCAACCTCGCCGTCGGAGGTGACTTCACCGGCATCCATGATGCCGATCGCATCACTGCCGACTTGGCGAAAGACTCCTCGATGGCTATCGACTTCGTCAGAGTATATACCCTCCCTGAGGATTTCGACAAGTGATAAGGATTTTGATAAGAAATAAAAACTACTATCCATGATAATTAAGAAATTCAAATCATTCTGCGGATTCGTGGCGATAGCCGGTCTAACCGTCATCACCACAATCCCCGCCATGGCTGCTACCGACGCCGAGATCGAAGCCAATGTCGATCGTCTTCTCTCACAGATGACCCTCGACGAGAAGGTGGGGCAGCTCAATCAGTTGTCGGGCACCGGTTATTCCGACGATATGATCCGGGATATCCGTGCCGGCAAGATCGGTTCGATCCTCAATGAGGTAGACCCTGAGACAGTCAATAAGTTGCAACGCGAGGCTATGGAGCACTCACGTCTCCGGATACCTATCATCTTCTCGCGCGATGTGATCCATGGTTTTAAGACGATGTTCCCGATACCGATCGGCCAGGCAGCTACTTGGCGTCCGGAGATGGTGGAGCAGGGTAGTCGTATTTCGGCTCGCGAGGCGAGTTCGGTGGGTGTGCGTTGGACTTTCTCGCCGATGGTAGACATCGCACGCGATGCCCGCTGGGGACGACTTGCCGAGGGCTATGGCGAAGATCCCTATCTCACTTCGGTGATGGGCGTGGCGGCTGTCCGCGGCTATCAGGGCGATAACCTGAGCCAACCCGGCACCATGGCGGCGTGTACCAAGCATTTCTGCGGCTATGGTTACTCGGAGGGGGGACGCGATTATAACACCACCTGGATCCCGCGTCCACTCCTGCGCGATGTTTATCTCCCCCCGTTCGAGGCTTGCGCCAAGGCGGGTAGCGCCACGTTCATGTGCTCGTTCAATGATATCAACGGCGTCCCCTCCTCTGCCAATAAGTTCCTCTTCCGCGATGTGCTCCGCGAAGAGTGGGCATGGACCGGTATGGTGGTGAGCGACTGGAACTCTATCGGCGAGATGATCAATCATGGCGTCGCCGCCGACAAGCGTGATGCCTCCATCCTCGCTGCCCACGCCGGCATCGACATGGATATGCAGGCTTATTGCTATATCGACGAATTGAAACAACTGGTGGATGATGGCAAGGTGTCGATCGAGATTGTCGATGAGATGGTGCGCAATGTGCTCCGCCTCAAGTATTGCCTCGGCCTCTTCGATCATCCTTACGTCGACACCTCACTCCCCTCGCAGATGTATCTCCCCGAAAGCCTCGAAGCGGCTCTTCATACCGCCGAAGAGAGTGCCGTGCTCCTCACTAATAATGGTGTGCTCCCCTTCAATGACAAGAAGATAAAGGTGCTCCTCACCGGCCCCATGGCTGATGCTCACCATGATCAGAACGGCACCTGGAGTTTCGATATGGAGAAGGATAAGACCATCACACCTCTCGATGCTTTCAAGAAGACATTCGGCAAGAATCTGACCTACGTTCCGGGTCTCACCTACAGCCGTCAGAAGGATCTGAGCGGTGTGGATGCCGCTGTCGAGGCAGCCGCCAAGGCTGATGTCATCATCTTCCTCGCCGGCGAGGAGGCTGTGCTCTCGGGTGAGGCGCACTGCCGCGCTGATATCTCACTGCCGGGTGCACAAACAGAGATGCTCCGCCGCCTGAAAGCCACCGGCAAACCTGTCGTAACTGTCGTGATGGCAGGACGTCCCATCACTCTCCCCGAGGAGTCGGAACTTAGCGATGCCATCATCTTTATGTTCCACCCCGGCACTATGGGAGGCCCCGCTCTCGCCAATATCCTCACCGGTAAGGTCAACCCCTCCGGCCATCTCCCCATCTCATTCCCGCGTATGGTGGGACAAGTTCCTCTCTATTACTCTGTTAAAAACACCGGACGCCCCACCACCGAGATGATGCTCATCGATGAGATCCCTCTCGAAGCAGGGCAAACCTCTACCGGCTGCACCACCTTCTGGATGGATGCCGGACTCGATCCCCTCTATTGCTTCGGCTATGGCTTGAGTTATACCACCTTCGAATATAGCGCTCCCCGTCTCTCCTCTCCCGAGATGACTACTGATGGCGAGGTGACCATCTCTTGTGATGTCACCAACACCGGAGGGGTGGAGGGTGCCGATGTAGCCCAGCTATATGTCCGCGATGTCGTGGCTTCGCTCGCTCGCCCCATCAAGCAACTCAAGGGCTTCGAGAAGATCTCGCTCGCTCCCGGCGAAACGCGCACCGTAACTTTTACCCTTCCCGCTTCGATGCTCTCGTTCTACAACCTCGACGACAAGTCTGTGGTCGAACCGGGTGACTTCCAAATCTGGGTCGACAATTCTTCCGCTTGCCGCGGTGAGGCTGCCACCCTCCGCGTCGTGGAGAAGTGATATGGTCTGATTTTTTAGCAAAACGATATTAGAGCGCGTTCCTTAAATTTTTGGGGTCGTAGGGGTCGTAGCCTTGAGTCGATTTTGATTACTTGCTGAAAGGAGCATACGCACGTATGTGACTGAAAGCAAGTGATCAAAAGCGGCCAAGGATACGAGACTCAGGTAAAATCAACGTTTCCTCGAATTTCGGAATCGCAAATTACAATTAACATTTCGTTAACATTATTCTATAAAAAAGTTAAAATGACAACAAAATCAGCAATAGATATTGGTAGATTTAGTTACCATTGTCCGGATCTTTTTGGCATATTTCGAAAGTCGCATCGGTTGCAATGCCCGCATTGCGCCCTCTTTGACTTTCAAAATCTGCTCAAAAATATCCGCCCCTACGACACCAAAAATTTTAAAGAACGCGCTCTTATACTCGATATGAAGAAGAATATATTATTGATCATTGCTGCCGCCCTGGTGGTGTCGGCATCGGTTTCCGCCAAGAGCTATAAGCGCGGCGTGAGTGAGAATTCCTTCTCACTCGCGGTGGAGATGGATGTACTGACTCCGGGTGTGAGCTGGTATTACAACTGGGGTAATACTCCCAACACCGGTGTTGACAATCAGGTAATCGATTATGAGGGTGACTTCGAGTTCGTGCCGATGGCATGGAACGCTAATTATAATGCCGATGCCATCCGCGAATATGTCGGCAATCACCCCGAGTGCAAGTATATCTTGGGATATAACGAGCCCAACTTCACCGCCCAAGCCAATATGACTCCGGCGGAGGCTGCCGAGAAGTGGCCTGAGTTGGTGGCTCTCGCCGATGAACTGGATCTTCAGATCATAGCTCCGGCGCTCAATTATTCTCCCAATCCTCCCTATCAGAGCCCTACGGCGTGGTTTGACGAGTTCAACAATCTGGTTGGCTCCGACAGCTATGACTTCGTGGCTATCCATGCCTACGGCGGTTATGGTGTGCTCACCGACCTTGCCACTACCTTCCATGAACGCTATGGCAAACCGGTGTGGGTCACCGAGTTCTGCTATTGGCCTGACACCGGCAATACAAGCAGCCTTGTGACTCCCGAATCGCAGATCTCCTTCATGATCAGCACCGTCGAGTGGCTCGAGACCACCGACTGGATCTATCGATATGCCTGGTTCAAAGCCAAGGGGGCATGCGACAGCAAGACCGGTCCCAACTATGGTCTGATTGTGCCCCAACGTGGTTATGATCCTCGCCAACTCTCCACACAAGGCTATGTCTATACCTATATGAGCGATTTCGATAAGAATCTCTGGCATGCCGTAGGCGAGACTTTCCCTGCCGTAGATTATGTGAAGTCTCTCAATGTCGGCCTTAACCCCGGCACTTATAGCGACTGCGCCAAACCGATCGAGATCAACCAGTTTAACGCCGGAGCGTATGCCGATTATCAGTTTGACGTGCCCCAAGCCGGCAGATATACTCTGTGCCTCACTGTGGGTGGATATGGTGAGCCTACTCGCTTTGATCCCCAACTGCAGGTGATGCATCTTGATGGCGAGACTGAAACTCCGGTTTCGGAGGTAACCAAATTCTCCCTCCCCAACGATGACTCTACCTATACTAATGCCGAGATTGCTCTCCAACTCAATGCCGGAAAGCAGACTCTCCGCCTCTCCGATACAGCTCCTTATCAACCATCGGGCATCCGCATCGCCAATATCGCCCTGACTGAAGAGGGTGCCGGTGTCGATGAGATCCTCAGCGATAACCGGGCATCTGCGGTCGATGTTTATACACTCCAAGGTGTGCGTATCAGAGAGATGGTATCTCCCGATGAGGCTACTGTCGGACTCCCCGTCGGTATCTATGTCGTGGGTGGTTGCAAAGTTGTCGTGAAATAACGAACCCTACGGGCATAATAACATAGAAAAACTTAATAATCTACTCTAAACCAATATCAACATGAAAAAACTACTATTAACAACATTACTGGTCGGAGCAGCTATGACGACTGCATCCGCCAAGGAGTATGTTGTCTACAACGGCGGGCAAGACCTGACCGCTGATCAGACGCAACTCCCGGTGAACTTCTATACCTGGGAAGGCACCGTTAATACCGTGGATAATACAGATGAGTTCTCCAAGGACTTCACTATTAACAATGATGTTTGGTGGGGTGCCGGCTGGGAAATCGATGGCACTAATTTTGACATCACCACATTCGCTCAGAGTGAAACCGGCTGGCTTCTGAAATTTGAAGTCAAGAGTGATGCCGCCAATGATGCTCTCCCATTTCAATTACAATTCTCTTCAACCGGTGCCACCACTGCTCAACCGGATATAGATATACCTTGCACCGGTCAGTGGGAAGAGGTATCACTCAATATCAAGGATACCTTCAATGATTTTCTCTCCGGTGTAATCTCCGGCAATAATATGTATTGCTTCGCCCCTGTGGGTGGTAGCGGATGGGCAGGTAAGTCTATCTCTTTCCGCAATATCCGCTTAGTGGAAATATCCGCGTCTCCAATCATTACACTCGAGGCTACCAATATCACTGAGACTACTGCCGATTTGGCTTATAGCATCTCTCTTCCTTCGGCTCTTACCGGTGCAGACGTAGCTGTATATTATAAAGAGAAGTCTGCTGCTGATTATACTCTCGCTTCCGGTAGTCCTATCGCTTTGACCGACCTGCTTGAGAAGACCAACTATACATACGTCGTTAAGGCTGTGGCTACTCTCAGTGGTGTAGAGTATGTTAGCGAAAAGGAGGTCTCTTTCATGACCGGAGGTCTCTATAAGTCCGGCAATAAGTTCTATGGCAATGTAGAGAAGGATGGCTTTACCTACAATTACATATTGATAGCCGAAAACGATGGCTCTCTCACTTGTAAGGCTGATGTTATTGCTCCGGAAGGCACGGAAGATGTGGTGCGACAGATCAAGATTGCTGACAATTGGATTACTTTCAGCGAAAATACTGACGCTACTACTGTCGATGCTTATCCCTACACTGCCAATGGCACAGGTTCGTTCACTCTCGGCGAATGGTCGGGAGACCTATTCTTCTATGTCCCCTACGCCGGCGGTGCCGCTCGTTATGATATCACCGATTATCTCTATGGTCTCGCTAATGAGGCTCCCGCTCCCGCTCCGAGCATCACTGTCTCGGCTGATGAGATCACTGCTACTACGGCTACTCTCTCTTACAGCGTTACTACTCCCTCTGAACTGAGCGGTGCTACTGTCGCTGTCTATTATAAGGAGGCTTCTGCCGAGTCGTTTACTCTCCTCGAGAACTCTCCCCTTGTTCTCTCTGACCTGACTCCCAACACTTCTTACACTTATCAGTTTAAGGCTGTTGCCACTCTCGATGATGTGGAGTATGAAAGCAAGGTGAAGGATGTAACATTCACTACTCTGCGCGATGGCGCTGTGGCTCTCTCTTGGTATGCTATCGTCGATGGCAAGATCGTGAATGCTTACCTTATTGGCGAGGATGCCGCTACTATGCGTCGCGATATTCCCGTTTCGATTGAAACCAAGGTGACCTACAATGTCGACCAGACCATCACCGTCGAGGCTACTCCTCATGGCGATGTATCGAAGATCGTTGGTATGGTGCCCAAGATTACTATCTCGAGCAGTGACTATAAGTTCGAATATAAGGATATGAGCGTGGCTGACGGCAAGTGGAACATCACTACAGACACAACCTATCCCGACAGTCATGGCATCGGCTGGCTCTATTTCTTCTTGGCTTACGATGGCGGAGCTTCGTCTATCAATGTCAATGGCTACACCACCGGCGCTGAGAATGAGGCTCCCTCTTACGGCGAATTAGGCTCTATCAATCTTGAACTCAGCAAGAGCGAGTTGAAGGTCGGCGATAAGGCTATAGTAACAGCATACGGTGTCGACAATAACTGGCACTATCTCCTCGGTGACGACAATGCTATTACACTCTCTATGGATAGCGAAGCTTTCACACTCGATGGTATCAATATCACTGCTACCGACAAGGGTGTCGGCACAATCAAAGCTACTTGCGGCGATGCCTACGTAGATAAGGGACTCGTTTGCTTCGAGTCTACAGATTGCAAGACCATGACAGCCTCTGACAGCGGCTTCACTTATACCGCTACCAACTACAATGAGAGTGATACACAAGATCTCTCGGCTGCATTCGATGGCAACATTGGCACTCAGGTGGAATGGAGCTGCGGCGAAACTCAGGAACATGGTGTTGTGGTAGAGTTTGAGAAGAACATGGTGGTTGAGGCTATCCGCTTGGTTTGGGAGGGTGCTTCTGCCAAGAAATACACTGTGACACTTTATGCTGACTTTGCCGACGCTGATAATCAGGTGCTTCGTGAGGTCAAGGCTTATGAAACACTCGCAGTAGAAGATGGTGAAGGTGGAGCAGGTGTGACAGCCTATAAGAATTTCTACAAAGAGGACTTCACACCCTACATAGCTAAGAAGATTGTGCTTGCTACAGAAACAGCATGGGAAGCCGGCTGGGGTATTAAGCTCAAAGAGATGGCTATCGATGGCACAGGCGAATACAGCGGCATCTTATCCGGTGTAGAGAATGTGATCAGCGACAAAGCGACCACCGGCGACATCTACAACATGCAAGGCATCTGCGTGAAGCGTGCTGCCACAACAGAAGACTTGAACACATTACCCGCAGGTATATATATCATCAACGGTAAAAAGATTGTGGTTAAGTAATAAGCAACCCGAATCATCACAAGATTCAAAACAGGGGGGTACGCCTTGGCGGCGCATCCCCCTTAATTATGTACTCAAATTCCCTCCGAGCGTCTCAGCCGGCGGGCTGAAAGCCCAACAAGCTCAACAACCGATCTTGTCGCAAAGATCGCTATTTTTCGAAGGAACGCGCTCTTAATCTTCCCCCTTGTTGTTATCTATAAGTTTTATTAATTCTTCTTTGGGAGGAAGGTATTTGAGAATGTCCGGCTCCATTTCATCGGCTGTTTTATAGGTGGCTACACCCATCGGCTGTATAAAGTCTTGCATAATATAGTTAAGAGCGCGTTCCTTAAATTTTTGGGGCCGTAGGGGTCGTAGCCTTGAGTCGATTT
>JBJEKI010000083.1:0-10635 GCA_051878555.1 Lepagella sp.
CTTTCAAAATCTGCTCAAAAATATCCGCCCCTACGACCCCAAAAATTTAAGGAACTCGCTCTAAACATTGGTGTGATTTACAAAGCAAATAACCATCAAAAAAATGATAGTAGATTTTTTAGCCTGGAATCATCTCATGACTAAATCAGATAGTCCAATACGATAACTCACACTTTGGCGTTCCAATATCTCCACTTGTTTACACAGATTTCCAATGTGCCAATGTGGATGTATCCTCGGTCGCATTTGATTTCTTGATTTCAGTCATATATAGGAGTATGCTCCTTACAGAAAGTAATCAAAATCTGCTCAAGGCTACGACCTCTTAGACCACAAAATTACCAGAAACGCGCTCAATACAATTTAAGGGATAAACAATTCGTTAATAAAATAGATGGAACAAGCTAAGAAAAAGATAGGCATCATCGGTACCGGGAATGTGGGGACACATCTCCGGAAGGCGTTGGCGTCTGCTGCCGACACGCTGTTGGTGGCGAGTCGCTCATTGGAGGGTCTGAGAAGAGACTCCGACCTCTATCTGCTATGTGTGTCGGATGGGGCTATCAGAGAGGTAGCGGAGAGAGTTTCGCCATTGATTGCGCCGGATAGTGTGTTGGCTCACACCTCGGGAGCTACGCCGATGAGCATCTTGGAGGGAGTTCATCCTAATATTGGAGTGCTCTATCCTCTCCAAACCTTCACAAAAGATGTAGAATTGCGTTATGAAGAAATACCCTTCTTCATTGAGGGGATGTCGCCGGAGGTGGAGGATTGTATAGAAAAGACGGCACGACTTATCAGCGACAAGGTGATGAGGATAAACTCACTTCAGCGACTTGATCTGCATGTAGCCTCAGTGGTTAGTTGCAACTTTATCAACCACTTATGGGCATTATCTTCGAAATTTCTTGAAGATAGAGGCATCGATTTTCAGCTGATGATGCCACTGATTCGGGAGACACTTCGCAAGGGGGAGGCTGTCGGTGCGGTGAAGGCGCAGACGGGGCCGGCGAGGCGGCAAGACTTCGCTACGATTGAGCGGCATCTTGCCTGTTTGGAGATGTATCCGGAGATGCAGGCAATCTATCGGCAGATCAGTGATTCGATAATTAAAATGTATAATAAGGAGTAAGACAAATAAAGATATGAGCGGAATAAATTACGACTTACATAAGATTCGGGGATTTGCATTTGATGTGGATGGGGTGTTATCACCATCGACGATACCTATGTCAGAGACCGGCGAACCGATGAGGATGGTCAACATTAAGGATGGATATGCGTTGCAGTTGGCGGTAAAGTTGGGCTATAAGATAGCGATCATAACGGGCGGCAAGCAGAAGTCGGTGATCTACCGCTACGAAGCCCTTGGGGTAAAAGATATATATATTGGGGCGGCGCACAAGATTGAGATTTTCAAAGATTGGATGGATCGGAACGGTTTGTCGCCGGAGGAGGTGATTTATATGGGGGATGACATCCCGGACTTACGGTGTATGCGCCATTGCGGCCTGCCATGTGCGCCCTACGATGCCTGTTATGAGGCTCGTGAGACGGCTAAGTATGTGTCACGCTTCACGGGGGGCTATGGGTGTGCTCGCGACATCATCGAGCAAGTGCTCAAGGCGCATGGCGAGTGGATGAAAGATGAGCATGCCTTCGGCTGGTAACACCGGATATGAGCATGCCTTCGGCTGATTAGAGTGACTGAAGTTAGACGATCTCATAATGGCGGCAAGTTTCAATGATGGGACATGTCGCTCTTATTTTTTCTTGATTGGCTCGATGTGTAGCATAATATGAGTAGAAGCGCCGAACTCTTGGCGCAGGTCTCGTTCGATATTGCTGGCGCGATGGTGAGCTTCTTCGAGGGGCATATCACCCGGGAGTCGAAGGTGCATTTCGATGGCTATAGCGTTACCGATGCGACGTGTGTATAGTCGGTGGATATCGGTGACATCGGGAGCTTGGTAGACTATTTCTTTGATGCGATTTTCGGTGTCTATGGGGAGTCGCTCTTCGAGGAGTTCGCCGGCAGATTTTTTGATGAGCATAAGGGCGGTCTTGACGATGAAGAAGCTGACTACTAAGGCAGCAATGGGGTCGAGAACCGCCCATTTGCTGCCGAGGAGTACGGCGCCGCCGATGCCGATTGCCGTACCAATTGAGGAGAGGGCATCGCTGCGATGGTGCCAGGCGTTTGCTTCGAGGGCGGAGGATTCCACTTCTTGGGCAACGTTGCGGGTAACACGAAATATCCATTCCTTAGCGATGATAGATGCCAAAGCGGCATATAGGGCGATGATGCCGGGTGATTGTAATTGTTCGCCGCAGAGGAAGAGGTATATCTTTTTTCCGCCATCCCATGCGAGCATCAACGCTACGATGAGCAGCGCCAGACCGATGATGGAGGTTGCGATGGTTTCATACTTGCCATGACCGTATGCATGATCTTCATCGGCCGGTTTGTTGCTTAGTTTGACGAATACAACGACAATTACGTCGGTAACAAAGTCGCTGAGCGAATGAACTGCATCGGCGATCATAGCAGCGGAATGGCCCAATATTCCGGCGACAAACTTAGCCACTAATAGGAGGGCGTTGACCACTCCCCCAAGCAGGGTAACGCGCACGATCCGCTTACCCCGAGCCTCAGATTCACAAACATTCTCACTCATACCTACAAAATAAAAATCTAACCACAAATATAGCAAAAAACTTCGACAAATCGCATCAACAAGATAGTTTTTTGGGCTAAGAGCGCGTTCCTTAAAATTTTGGGGGTCGTAGGGGTCGTATCCTTGGCCGCTTTTGATCACTTGCTTTCAGTCACATACAGGAGTATGCTCCTTTCAGCAAGTAATCAAAATCGACTCAAGGCTACGACCCCTACGGCCCCAAAAATTTAAGGAACGCGCTCTAATAAGATTTCAGATTGTTAATTTTGTTTAAAATCGGAGTATTTTAGCTGATCCATGGTTGACATATTGGTTTTATTTTGTAATTTTGTAAACCAATGTAACAACTGATGCATTATGAATAACTTATTTTCAACTCGACTTAAACAGGCTCGTGTGATGCGGGGATTGTCAATGGATAATCTTTGCAACAGGGCAAATAATGCTCTCACTAAGCAGTCTATATCCAAATATGAAGCCGGCAAAATGATGCCGGATAGCAAATCGCTTATTATTCTTGCCAATGCGTTGGGAGTTAGCATCGATTACTTCTTTCGTCCGGTTGCATTGGTTATAGAGAAGGTTGAATTTCGCAAAAGATCCAAATTAGGTATCAAACAAGAGATAGCTATCAAAGAGATAGTAAAAGATATCTTGGAGCGTTATTTCGAGATTGAATCAATCATCAATATTAGGTCAGAATTTAAGCGAGAATATAGTAGCGTACAAATACAAGGAGAAAATGATGTTTTCTCTATAGTGTCTCGCATAAAAAATGATTGGAAATTAGGCGATGATGGCATAAACAATCTTATAGAGATTCTTGAAGAGAATAATATAAAGGTTGTGGAAATAGAAGCCCCTGAGACTTTTGATGGACTAAGTGGTTATGTCAATAATACTCATCCAATAATTGTTCTTAACAAGAATTTCGATAGCGAACGAAAGCGATTTACTGCATTGCATGAGTTGGGACATTTGCTACTTTCATTTGATATATCCATTGACAGGAATGGCATTGAGAGATTGTGTAACTTATTTGCTAGTGAGATGTTGATTTCGAAAGATGTCTTTATTAAAAAAATAGGATTGAATCGAAAAGATATTTCATTACAAGAATTGCAAGATATTCAGATTCAATATGGTATATCTATAGATGCTTTGATGTATAAGGCATGGAGTCTTAACATCATAACTGAAAGTCGATTTAAGACTTTCCGCATCAAGAAGAATCAATCTCAACAATTCAAGGAGGCCGTAGAGAAAAGTCGATATAAGCAAGAAGAATCAAATCGTTTTATGCGTTTAGTGTATCGAGCACTGGCTAGCGAGATTATATCTATATCCAAAGCGGGTGCCCTATTAAATACGCCGGTAAACATAGTACGCAACCAACTAAATTTGGTGTAGAATGGAAATAATAGTAAACGACACAAATATTTTCATTGACCTCATTTCAGTTGAATTGTTAGATTCATTCTTTGATCTTCCAATAAAGGTTCATACCGTCGATATGATTGTTAACGAGATTATAGATCCCGAACAATACAATGCCATAAACCGATATATAGAAAATGGTAAATTAAACGTTCAGTCCTTAAATTCGGAAGAATTATTAGAAATAATAGGACTGCAAAACAAAGCCGGTGGCAACGTATCTATTCCAGATTGCGCCGTATGGTATTATGCAAAGAAACACAACTATACATTATTGACAGGTGATGGACAATTACGAAAAAAAGAGATTGAATCAAAAGTCGATGTTAGGGGTGTTATTTACATCTTTGACCAATTAGTGGATTTGAATATAATTTCACGACAATATGCAGTTATTAAGCTCAAAGAACTAATAAAATTGAACTCTCGATTGCCCAAAGCGATTATTAATGAACGAATCGATAAGTGGGGCAAGTAAATTTTTGATAAAATAATTGTTGAAATGTGATGTTGGATAATTTGAATGAATATCGGGTTTTGTTGGCGAGTAAGTCGCCTCGGCGTCGTGAGCTTTTGTCTCAGCTCGCTATCCCATTTGAGATTATTACCGCTGAAGGTATTGATGAGTCTTATCCCGCTGATATGGCTGCGGATGAGATTCCCGGTTACCTCTCTGTCAAAAAGAGTGAATATTTCCGCAAACTTTATCTCACTGAGAACGACCTTCTGATCACTGCCGACACGCTGGTGATCCTTGGAGATAGAATCCTCGGCAAACCGCATAACTACGACGAAGCGGTAGAGATATTGAGATCACTGTCGGGAAGGGTGCATAAAGTGATCACCGGAGTGAGTCTTACCACCTTGGGATGGCGCAAGACCTTCTCCACGACAACCTTGGTGAAGTTTGCCGAGATGAGCGAAGAAGATATCCGCTATTATGTCGAGCACTACTCCCCTTACGACAAAGCGGGAGCCTACGGCATCCAGGAATGGATCGGATGCATCGCTGTAGAAAGCATCGAAGGGAGCTTCTACAACGTGATGGGCCTACCGGTGCATCAACTATACAAAGAGCTGAAACAAATATAGATGGGTATTGGGAAAAACTCAGATTGAGTAGTATCGAGTTGGATTAAGTTCGTTCCATAGAGAACAGCGGAAGGGTGTATCGGTCGACCGATACACCCTTCTGTTATTTGGGTTATGGTAATTGCCGGGGATTACTCTGCAGCGTCATCGGCTTTTTCAGCGCGGGGAGCTTCATAACGATAGCGAGCTTCCCAACCGAGAGCAGAGGCACCGAGCACAGCGGCATCACTCTCCTTAAGTTCGGAGATAAGGATTTTGGTTTTGCCGGCGAAGACAGGCATAACGCTCTTCTCGAAAGTCTCCTTAAGGGGTTTGAGGAGGAGTTCGCCACTCTTGGCGAGGCCGCCGAAAAGGACGATAGCTTGCGGGCTTGAGAAAGCGACCATATCTGCGAAAGCTTCACCGAGGATAGTACCTGTGAAGGTGAAGATATCCTTAGCGAGGCGGTCGCCTGCCATAGCTGCATCATAAACATCCTTGGAAGTAATCTCCTCGATATCGAGATTGCGGAGCAGAGAGGGTTCATTGCGTATCTCGAGGAACTCACGAGCAGTACGAGCCACGCCGGTGGCAGAGCAATAAGCTTCGAGACAGCCTGTGCGACCGCAACCGCAAACGCGACCATTGTTTCGTTTCATGATAACGTGGCCAAGCTCACCGGCGAATCCGTCGGAGCCATAAACGAGCTGGCCATTGATCACGATACCGGAGCCGACACCGGTGCCGAGAGTGATCATGATGAAATCCTTCATGCCTCGAGCGGCGCCGTAGGTCATCTCACCGACAGCAGCGGCGTTGGCGTCATTGGTGATAGCCACGGGGATGCCGCCGAAAGCCTTGCTCACCTTCTCTGCGAGGGGGATGATGGGACCCCAGGGGAGGTTTGGCGGGTTGATGATCTCGCCGGTGTAATAATTAGCGTTGGGCGCACCGATACCGATACCTTGGATTTGGTCTTCAGCGTCATTAGCCTTGATAAGGCGAGATAAGCCTTCATGGAGATCGTTGATGTAATCATCAAAATCAACGTGTTTCTTTGTCTTTACAGAGTCAGCGGCAACCACATGACCACGAGCATCTACGATACCGAACACCGTGTTAGTGCCACCTATGTCTATACCGACTACGTATGGTTTACTCATTGTAAAATATTTTGAGGTTAAGATATTAAATAAAGAATCTTTCATGATGTTGGAGAAACAGTCGGTGAGAGACGGCTATTTCAGACGACATAGATAACATTTACTTGTATCCAAAAGACAAATATAATACAATTTTTCCAGTTAGCAAATATTTTTTGATATCCTTTTAAAAAAAGTTTAAATTTAGTGATTAGATATTAGTGATTAGATATTAGATATTAGAGGCTGAAGGGTATGATGGATGTATCAAACAGAAGAGGATGTATCGTGGTTGATACATCCTCTTGGGTGACTCCTACAGGATTCAAACCTGTAACCTTCTGATCCGTAGTCAGATGCTCTATTCAATTGAGCTAAGGAGCCGAAAGGCTTGTTTTTTAATGTTCTAACTAATAAGAACTATTGACGAGGAGGCCTATCCTCTTGGTGACTCCTACAGGATTCAAACCTGTAACCTTCTGATCCGTAGTCAGATGCTCTATTCAATTGAGCTAAGGAGCCTTGCCATCGTTTCCGATTTGCGATTGCAAAATTACTACATTTTTTCGATATGACCAAATTTTCCGCGCTATTTTTTGTCGAAAAATTTCAAGATAATTCGCCGTCAGCGGTTAAGTCACTATGATATAGCGCTTTTACCTTATCGAGTGAAGAGTGCTTTCTTTGATGATTTCAGCACTTATTCGCGGTAACTGCTACCCTTATTCGCGGTATTCAGCACTTATTCGCGGTATTCTACGGCGGCGGAGCCGTTGATGCCCGGGATAGGTGGTGCCAGTTTGGTGATTTTGACGCTGACTGCCTCTATCTTGGGGAATGAGGAGCGGAGGTTTCGAGCTATGATGCAAGCAGTCGACTCGAGCAGCAGACGAGTTTGACGCATCTCTCGGGCCACAATATCGTAGACATCGGCGTATGAGATGGTGGTGGAGAGATCCTCCTCCACAAAGTCGCAGGCATCAGTGGTGATGCTGAGATCCACGCTATACTCATTGCCAACCTTACGTTCCTGAGGATCTACACCGATATAGGCATAGAAGCGGAGGTCGTTCAGCTGAATCAGAAACGAAGACATTGTTAGTTATTAGTTATTAGTTATTAGTTATTAGATATTAGATATTAGATATTAGAGGGCGGGGATTTTGTCTATTCGGCGCTGGTGGCGGCCACCTTCGAACTCGGCAGCGAGGTAAGCGTCGAGAATCTTGACAGCCTCATCGCGAGTGATGAATCGAGCCGGGAGCACGAGGATATTGGCATTATTATGCTGACGGGCGAGAGAAGCCAATTCGGGCAACCAGCAAAGGGCGGCACGAATCCCCTGGTGCTTATTGAGGGTCATCTGGATACCATTGCCGGAGCCGCACATAGCCACACCGAAGTCACACTCACCCGACTCGACTGCCTTGGCGGCGGGATGTGCAAAGTCGGGATAATCACAAGAGTCGGTGGAGTGAGTACCATAATCGTTGACTTCATAACCTCTCTCCTTCATGATGCCGATGAGATATTGTTTCAACTCATAACCAGCATGGTCGCTTGCAAATGCTACTTTCATGTTAACTTAGATTTAATGTTTATGTTGGATTTGATATTTCAGTATATGAACGACTCAACCCGGGATATTGATGTTGACATTTACTTCTCTTTGGATTGGAAACGTTTTCCTTTGAAGGCGTATCTCACCATAAAATAATTGGCGGGTACGCAGATAGCCAACGCCGGGAGGAGTGCCAAGGTATCCCCCACTACCAGTTTGAAAACTGCCACAAGGCCGGTTTGCATCCCCATATTAATAAGGTGGCTGGCGGTGAAAGCCAGGCCCTTCTTGGCATTGGGATTGCTATGAAAAGTGAAGAAACTGGAAAATAGGAAATTGGCAACAAAGCTGATGGCATAACTGATGATGGTCGATATGACGGGAGTAACTCCGACAGCCTTTACGAACACAACATAAATGCCATACTGCAAGAGAGTGCATAAACCGCCGACGAAAGCGAAACGTATCACTTCCGAATTGCGGGAATCGCTATTGATTAGAGAATTCAGATCCATAATATTAGATTGAAGGATTCTTCACTTCATCGTTGATTTGGAAGATATACTCGAGGATCTCCTCGCGACCTTGACCCTTCTCGGAAGAGGAGATGAAGACAGGGGGCAACTCATGCCAGGTGAGGAGGAGTTCCTTGCAATAGGCATCGACATTTCTTTTAGCCGCCACCGGCCCCAACTTATCAGCCTTGGTAAAAATGATCGAGAAAGGTATCTCATTCTCACCGATCCAGTCCAAGAACTGCAAGTCGATCTTCTGCGGATTATGGCGAATATCTATCAAGACGAAGAGGCAGGTAAGTTGCTCGCGGTGTAAGATATAGCCTTGTATCAGTTGCTCGAGGCGAGCACGTTGCTCCTTGCCACGGGCTGCGAAGCCATAACCTGGGAGGTCGACGAGATACCAGCTGCCGGCATCGATATTGAAATAATTGATCAAGAGGGTTTTGCCCGGCATCTGTGACGTTTTCGCCATCTTTTTGCTTTTGCAGAGCATATTGATCAGCGACGACTTACCGACATTAGATCTGCCTATAAAGGCATACTCCGGCACTTTGGTGTAGGGGCACTTCATCACATCGGGGCAACTTATTTCGAACTTAGCGCTTTTGATATCCATGCCAAGTGGGAATGATTAGTGTTTAGATATTAGTGATTAGATAATAGTTTTTAGATGATAATAGTAATAAGTTACTGGAAGCAGGCGGTGTGGACCAAACGGAGGGCTTGTTCGACGTCTGCTTCAGCCACTATGATAGCTATTGTTGTTTCGGAAGCGCCATCCGACACTGCCTTCACCCGGATGCCGGCGCGCTGGATGGTGTTGACGAGTCTCGGGCCGAGTCCCTTGATATTTTTGATAGACTCGCGGACCACAGCAAGTATGGCGAGGTTCTCCTCTACGCTGACACACTTCACCTCACCGGTGAGGAGCTCCGGAGCGAACTCATCGCGCAATATCTTGGCGGCTTGTTCGGCATTTTGACAAGCCAGTGTCATCGAGAAGGTGGTTTCCTTATCCGGTTGAGCCACCAAGAATATGCTTATGCCATTGCGAGCCATCGCATTATAGCAGCGGGAATTAATCTGCGCCACATTATCTACCAGACTACCGGTCACGGAGATCATAGCCGTTTTTCGCACAGCCGACACACCTCTGACTGTGTCGGGCAATTGATCAGTGGAATCGGTGATAAAAGTGCCACGTGCCGAGGGATTGTGAGTGTTCAGAATCTTGATAGGTATATTCTTGTGGAATACGGGATAGATCGTGGGGGGATAGATTACCTTTGCGCCAAACGAGCAGAGCTCCATACTCTCGATAAAAGTCATATTATCGATGACGCGAGCATCCTTGATGATCCGAGGGTCGGCAGTCATAAATCCGTCGACATCGGTCCAGATCTCGAGGGAATCGGCATCGAGAGCGGCGGCAATAAGAGCGGCGGTATAGTCGCTGCCGCCGCGTCCGAGGTTGGTAATCTCACCGGTATCCTTGTCGGTGGAGATAAAGCCGCCGGTAACTACCGTGCGTGTCAGCGGGAGGGGGAACTCCTCCTTGATGAGACGGTCGATGAGTTGGCGAGAGGCAATATCACGGTTAAACCACTTTTCCGTCTTGATGAAATCCAAAGAATTATGGTGGCAAGCATCATTGAGGATATTTGCCACTATCACTGACGACATTCGTTCACCGAAGCTAACCACCTGATTAAGAATACGTTCCGAAAGGTCACGAACGAGAGACAGTCCGGTATAGATATCTTCCAAATTATTAAGGAGAGACGATACAACATCTAATACAGCAGTGCGACGAACGTCAGGTACAAGCGTATTGATAATATCGAGATGGCGTTGGCGCATCTGAGCCATAGAAGCTTTAAACTCCTTATCGCCGGCAGCAGCCATATTGGCTGTGGCGATAAGGCGGTCGGTGAGTCCACCGAGGGCAGAGACCACGACAATAGCGGGAGAGTCGAGAGCATCGACGATGCTTTTGACATTGCGAAGACTATCGACCGTACCGACAGAAGTGCCACCGAATTTCAGAACCTTCATATTCAGTTAATAGTTATTAGATAGTAGTTATTAGAGAATCCCTAAAGAGAGGATTCGGGAGGAGGGAGTCTAATAACAAAATGCAAATTTAGGAAATAATTTTCATATTCACACTTTGACTAAGAGCGCGTTCCTTAAATTTTTGGGGTCGTAGAGGTCGTAGCCTTGAGTCG
>JBJEKI010000084.1:0-39477 GCA_051878555.1 Lepagella sp.
GTGGGTAAGAAATGCCGGAGGTGCTGATCTCCGTAAATTTGAAGCAAAACAAAAGTTATATGTATAAATTACAAACATAGCTGAGTCTATCTCGTTATTGTAATATGTAGAACTACGTTAATGAAAAAAATCATTATTTCAACTCATCCCTCTCCATTGCTTATAAATGGCAAGCAATGGAATGTACTTCAGTAAACAAATTAAACCTTGAATCAAATGAATAAAAATTTAATTAAATCGGGGATTATTGTTCCCTTCTGTTGCTTCTTCATAATATTGGCAATGTCCAGTTGCTCAAATGAAGGTGAAATTTATACACCAGCTTTTGAAACAAATCAGAATAGCACCAAGAATGCATCATATCAAGCGTTCTTAGCATCGGTGGATAGTCTAAACACACAATATTCCTCAGATAAGCAAACACGAGGAACCTTTATAGGTGGAGCCGGTGTTAGTGCCGCAGATTGTTTAGGACATTTTGCAGGTGGATATATTGGAAGATGGGCCGGTGGCGCATTAGGATCGCTAACAGGGAATCCGATAGGAACAATTGCCGGTATTTATATTGGCAAAAGAGTTGGGCAATGCGTCACAGGAGCTATATGTTCAGGATTAGCCAATATGTGGCTATCGTGCAATCCTAACACAAATGCACATGATCATTTAACACTATATTCAAATTTTGCATTCTCTGACTTATTAGATTCACAAACGGATTCCATAGGCTATCTTCACAACGTATGTATGATTCGTTTATTGGAAAAGAAGAACCAATTCGGTTATGGCACGGCTATAAATAAGAGTGCTTTATATGACGAGGTTGTTGAATTCTATAAAACGCGAGGCATCTATGAAGAAATATTTGAGGACTCTATGTTCAAAAAATGTTTGATTAGTGATATTTCTGATTTCTGTGATGATGTACTTTCTTATGAACTTGGCAATATTTCTTACTCTGAATTGGTTGATTCATTTACCATATTTCTCCAAACGAAATGTAATTGTAGCAGTATTGAAATTTCTAAATTTAGAGATTTTGGATGCGAAGTAAATTTAATATGCAGTACTTTAACCAAAGATCAGATTGATTCATATGCAACAGAGTTGTATCAAACGATCAATAATTCTGAACTAACATTAGCTGACAAAAAGGATTTAGCCTCATTTGCTCAATTTATCATTAACAGTTCATTATGTTGGATAGAATAGTTCGTTGGATAGTTTATGTTGAGTTGGTTCTTGCCGGGACTTTTTTGGAGGTGATGGCTTTTGAGAATTTTCAGAAGAATAAATGGATCGCAATTTTCTTCATCATCTTTGGCATAATCATTCTCTTCTTGGGATTTACCGGAAAGTTGCAGAAGGAGATGAGTTTTTCAAGGTTCAAAGGCACTAATCCGGTGTGCTCATTCTTTATGGATGTAGTGTTGATATGCTTTTGTGTGACCGCAATATGCGAAAATGGAACCACATTCATTTGGCCTATTATCGCCACAATAGCCATATCATTAGATCTTCTTGTATGGCTTATCAAGCTCATCGAATCTCAGATTGCCGACAAGAAACGTCCATCTTGAACTTCTATAATTCATAAATCTAAGAGTGCGTTCCTTAAAATATCCGCTTCTACGGCCAAAAAAAATTTAAGGAACACGCTCTAAGGAATTTCATGGATCGGTCAGCCAAACGATTGATTATAGGAAATTTCCGCATAAAGGATTACAATGGTTCTATTGGAATGCCAGAGGGTCATTAAACTTTGCAATCGGTCGTTTTATAGTCGGAGCGGGGTATTACATTTCCAATTTAGATTACTACTCCGGGAGAAAGAATGTAACTTTGGCCAATGGACAGAAATTTTATGTGCCGAAGAGAGAGAGCAGTCAAAGCATATTCTTGTCGGTCGGATATTCATTTTAGCAAAAAATCAAGCAGAGATTTTGTTGGTGGCTTCTTTTGTTGTAACTTTACGGGATAAAACGGAATTAAGCATCAAAATGGCTATGGAAAAGAAGTTGAGGAAGTGCCCACTTGGCATGCAGGATTTTCAGGAGATCATCAAGCAGGATCGCCTCTATGTCGACAAAACTCGCCAGGTCTATGAGTTGACTCATGGCGATAGTAAGTATGTCTTCTTGAGTCGTCCTCGACGCTTCGGCAAGACACTTCTCACCTCAACTCTCCGTTATTATTTTGAAGGAAAAAGAGAGCTCTTCAAAGGGCTGGCAATTGATTCACTTGAGACAGAGTGGGAACAATACCCGGTGCTCCACTTTGACATGAGCACTGCCAAGAGTCTTAATAAGCAGGAGTTGGAAAGTGAGTTAAACTCAAAATTAACGCGTTACGAGGCTATATGGGGCAAGGATGAGCAGTCTGAAGTGTTGCCCAACCAACGCCTTATGGGTTTGATATTGCGAGCATACGCTCAAACCGGCAAACAAGTGGTTGTGCTAATCGATGAATATGACTCACCGTTGCTTGATGTGCTTCATGAGGATGCCAATCTTCCGGTGCTTAGCAATGTAATGCGCAATTTCTACTCTCCACTCAAAGCTTGCGACCCGTATTTAAAATTTGTCTTCCTCACCGGAATCACCAAATTCACTCAGCTCAGTATCTTCAGCGAGTTAAACAACATCGACAACGTGAGTATGGAGCCTCGCTTTGCCGATATCTGCGGTATTTCTAAGGAGGAACTTGCCGATCAGCTCAGCGATCATGTCGATGAACTTGCTAAAGCATACGGTTACACACATGCCAAGATGCTTGACCAGCTGACCTATCGATATGATGGCTATCACTTCACATGGCCGTCGCCCGATATTTTCAACCCATACAGTCTGCTTTATGCCCTCGGTAAAAAGCGATTAGGGAGTTACTGGTTTGGTAGCGGCACACCGACTTTCTTGATCGAGATGCTTCGCAAGTTTAACGTTGCTCCCTCGCAGATTGGTGCACGAAATGTTGGTGTGGATGGCTTTGATGCTCCCGCCGAACGGCTAAAGAGTATTACCCCCTTGCTCTATCAGAGCGGTTACCTTACCATCAAAGGTGGTGACTTGGACGAAGA
This sequence comes from Lepagella sp., assembly GCA_051878555.1. Lineage (GTDB taxonomy): Bacteria > Bacteroidota > Bacteroidia > Bacteroidales > Muribaculaceae > Lepagella. Next base: position 3,074 of record JBJEKI010000084.1, read on the forward strand.
GGTGTTTTACCTTGACATACCTAATACAGAGATTCGCACCGAATTATATGGCAGCCTTTTGCCCAACTATGTAGAATCCGGTGTCGGAGAATTGCGTCCAATATTGCTTAATATGTCAAAAGCAATGGCCGTAGGTGATATGGACAGTGCACTTCGTATATTGCAAGAATATCTGAGCAGTGTACCTTATTGCATCGGCGCTAATACTGAGGGGCACTACCAGCAGTTGCTTTATATCATCTTCTCACTGATGGGGTATTATGTAGAGGTGGAGGTACACACATGCGATGGAAGAGTGGATGCAGTGATTCACTCCAAGGATCGACTCTACCTGATAGAGCTGAAGATAGACCGCTCGGCAGAAGCTGCGATGGACCAGATAGAGCTGAAACGCTACGACGCACGCTTCAGCCAGCTGCAACTCCCCATAACCAAAGTAGCAATCAACTTCAGCACCGAGAGCCACACCATCACCGACTGGATCATCACCGAGAAGTCTTAGAGCGCGTTCTATAAAATTTTTGTAAGGTCGGGAAAAATACTTATATTTGCGGTCTAAAGGTTGAATCAAACAGAAAACTAACAAAAAACCTAACTTATATATGAAAGAAACGGAGAAAGAGAAGGCATACACCACAGAGGGGGGCTTGCCCGAGAACGCGTTTCGCGAGCTTGAGAAAGGTGAGCAATATACTCCGGTGATGCATCCTGAGCGTGCTCAGGAGGAGGTGACCCCCTATTCGGTGGGAGTCGGTCTATTGATGGCGATAGTGTTTAGTGCCGCTGCAGCCTATTTGGGGCTGAAGGTAGGCCAGGTGTTCGAAGCGGCAATCCCGATTGCGATCATCGCAGTGGGCTTGAGTCAAGCCTTGGGCAAGAAGAATGCCTTGGGACAGAACATCATCATTCAGTCTATCGGAAGTTGCTCGGGAGTGATCGTGGCTGGAGCCATCTTCACATTGCCTGCGCTCTTCATCTTGCAGGGAAAATATCCCGACATTATGGTGAACTTCTATCAGATCTTCTTGAGTTCACTGTTAGGAGGTATTTTAGGAATCTTATTTTTCATACCCTTCCGTAAATATTTCGTGAAGGATATGCATGGCAAATATCCCTTCCCGGAGGCGACAGCCACAACCCAGGTATTGGCATCGGGGATTACGTCCGACAGCGCCGAGGGTGCTAAAGGAGGCCAAGCCAAGACACTTGTCATCGCCTCGCTGATCGGTGGTATCTATGACTACATCGTAGCGACCTTCGGCTGGTGGGCAGAGACAATAACCACGACGGCAGCATCCTGGGGACAGACCATATCGGAGAAGGTGAAATTAGTGTTCAGTTGTAACACCGGCGCAGCCCTGTTGGGACTTGGCTACATCGTAGGCTTGAAATATGCCTTTGTGATCTTCGCCGGATCGGTCTTCGTATGGTGGATCGTAATTCCACTGATGGGCACCTACGGCACTCCTGAGATAGCGGCATTAGATCCAGATGTCATCTTCAAGGACTATGCGCGCATGATCGGCATCGGCGGCATCGCCATGGCGGGAGTAATCGGCATCATCAAGTCATGGCCCATCATCTGCAACGCCGTGGGCTTGGCAGGCAGAGAATTTAAAGGGAAGAAAGATAGCGTCAAAGAGATACGCTGGCAGACCGACCTGTCGATGAAGAAGGTAGTATTCTTCATCGCCATCGCCCTGGCAGTAGTGTTGGTATTCTTTTGGATCGGCGTGATCCACACCCTCTGGCAGGCAGTAGTGGCATGGCTTGTAGTTACGGTGATCGCCTTCCTGTTCACTACAGTAGCCGCCAATGCGATAGCGATCGTGGGCAGCAACCCGGTGTCGGGTATGACTCTGATGACCCTTATCATCGCCTCGGCGATCTTCGTAGGCATCGGACTGAGCGGCACGCAAGGCATCGTAGCGTCGATGGTGATCGGAGGCGTAGTCTGCACAGCGTTGTCGATGGCTGGTGGCTTTGTAACCGACCTTAAGATTGGCTACTGGTTGGGGTCTACACCCAAGAAACAAGAGAGCTGGAAATTCCTTGGCACCCTTGCCTCGGCAGCCACAGTGGGTGGTGTGATCATGGTGCTCAACCAGGTATATGGATTCACCGGCGACAACGCACTGGTAGCGCCTCAAGCCAACGCTATGGCGAAGGTGATCGAGCCACTGATGATGGGTGGAGAGACTCCCTGGGTGCTCTATATGGTAGGAGCCATCTTGGCGCTGATCCTTAACTGGCTTGGCGTACCCGCTTTGGCTTTCTGCTTGGGTATGTTCATTCCCTTATCTTTGAACACTCCGATGCTGGTGGGAGGTGCCGTAAGTTACTTTGTAAGCAAGTCAGGCAAGACAGCCAAAGAGAAAGAAGCATGTCGCGATCGCGGCACACTCTTGGCATCAGGTTTGATAGCCGGAGGTGCGCTCTTCGGAGTGTTTGCAGCGATCACGCGCTTTGTGGGCTTCGAGTATAAGAGTCCTATCAGCGAAGGGTGGACCCAGGTGCTCGGATGCGTGGCATACGCTCTTCTGATCGGCTATCTGATCTGGGATTCATGCCGCGGCAAGAAAGAAGTGAAAGCCTAAGATGGAAATAACTCGATATGAAGGTAGGCCGGACTGCACGGGAGTGGAGCGAAGCGAAGCCGAGCTGGCAGTCTATGACTTTTTAGACCGACTCGGGGTGAGCTATCAGACGCTCTGCCACCCGGCAGCCTACACGATGGAGGAATGTGAACGCGTGAGAGAGGCGATCGGATCGCCGGTGTTCAAGAACCTCTTTCTGACCAATCGGCAGCAGACCGACTACTACCTGCTGATGATCCCCGCCGACAAGCCCTTCAAGACCAAATACCTGTCATCGCAGTTGGGGTGTGCCCGGCTCTCCTTTGCCACGGCAGAGAAGATGGAAGAATTGCTGCACATCCACCCCGGAGCAGTATCGCCGATGGGTCTTATCCACGACACCGAGCGGAGAGTAAGGCTCATCGTCGACCGCGACCTGCAGGGAGCGACGACCTACGCCTGCCATCCCTGTGTCAACACGGCAAGCGTGGCTCTCACCCTCGACGACCTGCTCGAAAAGGTGATCCCGGCGACAGGTCACGACTACACTTGGGTAGAGCTCAAACCGGAATAATTAATGAATTATTTCCGTAATTAGAAATAATTCATTAACTTTGCAGTCGATTACGAAAGCAAACAATAAACAGACAGATATGAAAGCTTATGTATTTCCCGGACAGGGAGCCCAATTTGTAGGAATGGGCAAAGACCTCTACGACAACAATGCAGAGGCAAGAAAGATGTTTGAGAAAGCCAATGAGATATTGGGATTTCGCATCACCGACCTGATGTTTGCAGGCACAGAAGAAGACTTAAAGCAGACGAAAGTGACCCAGCCGGCGATCTTCCTGCACAGTGTGTTATTGGCGAAGACCCTTGGCGAAGAGTTCCAACCCGACATGGTGGCAGGTCACAGTCTTGGTGAATTTTCCGCATTGGTAGCAGCAGGTGCACTGAGTTTCGAAGAGGGTCTGAAGCTTGTATCAAAGCGTGCGATGGCTATGCAGAAGGCATGTGAACTTCGTCCCTCGACCATGGCAGCCGTGTTGGCACTTACCGATGAGAAGGTAGAAGAGCTCTGCGCTGAAGTAGACGATATCGTAGCCCCGGCGAACTACAACTGCCCCGGTCAGGTAGTGATCTCCGGCACCATCGAGGGCATCGATGCCGCCTGCGAGAAGATGCTTGCAGCGGGAGCGAAGCGTGCTATGAAGCTGAAAGTGGGTGGAGCATTCCACAGCCCCTTGATGCAGCCGGCACAAGAGGAGCTTGCAGAGGCCATCGCCGCTGCCGAGTTCAAGACACCCCGTTGCCCGATCTATCAGAATGTGGATGGCAAGCCCCACACAGATCCGGCAGAGATCAAAGAGAACCTTATCAAGCAGCTCACTGCGCCGGTGCGTTGGACCTACGACGTGCAGGAGATGATCAAGGATGGCGCCACAGAGTTCGTGGAGCTCGGTCCCGGTTCGGTGCTCCAGGGCTTGGTTAAGAAGATCGACAGATCGGTAGCTACCGACGGTCGCCAATAAAGCTGATATCCTAAAGATAAGAAAGGGGTGTATCAAGGAATTTTTTCGTTGATACGCCTCTTTTATTGCAACAAGGAGCGAAAAAGTACGTTATAAAAGAAATCAAACATAGGTATAAAGAGATGAATATAGCAATAGTAGGCGCCAGTGGCGCCGTGGGACAAGAATTTCTGAGAGTGCTCGACGAGCAAAACTTTCCTATCGACGATCTTCGTCTGTTCGGATCGAAACGTTCGGCAGGAGAGAGTCGCACCTTCCGCGGCAAGAAATATGTGATCGAAGAGCTGACGCATGAATCAGACTTCAGCGGCGTAGAGATTGCCTTCACTTCAGCCGGAGCGGGCGTATCTCGCGAATATGCCGAGGTGATCACACGCCATGGCACACTGATGATCGACAACAGTTCGGCATTCCGCATGGATGATGATGTGCCCTTGGTAGTGCCGGAAGTGAATCCGGAAGATGCCTTCGATCATCCTCGCAACATCATCGGCAATCCGAACTGCACGACAATCCAGATGGTGGTGGCACTCAACGCCATCGAGCAGTTGAGCCACATCAAGCGTGTGCATGTCGCCACCTACCAGGCAGCGAGTGGCGCCGGCGCCTCAGCCATGGCAGAGCTTCGTGAGCAGTATGCCGAGATCGAGCGAGGCGAGAAGCCGACAGTTAGCAAATTTGCCCATCAGCTGGCATATAACGTCATCCCCCACGTAGATGTGTTTACCGACAATGGCTACACCAAAGAGGAGATGAAGATGTATAACGAGACCCGCAAGATCATGCACAGCGACATCCGGGTGTCGGCGACCTGTGTCCGCGTGCCGGTGTTGCGCGCCCACAGTGAGGCAATCTGGATTGAGACCGAAGCTCCGGTCAGCGTCGAAGATGCTATGGCAGCCTTCAGCCGCAGCAAGGGAGTGGTCTTGGTGGAAGAGCGAGATGGGGCGAAAGCCTATCCGATGCCCTTGGAAGTGGCAGGTAGCGACCCGGTGTATGTCGGCCGTATCCGCAAAGACCTCTGCGACGACTGCGGCTTGAGCTTCTGGGTGGTAGCCGACCAGATCAAGAAGGGAGCTGCACTCAACGCCGTGCAGATAGCCCAAGTGATCCTCGCCGCCAAGAAATAATAAGAGCAACCCTAAGAAGAAAAGATCGGCGATCATAGTCGATCTGATAGATAAAACATCCATAACCGAGACAATAGACCAAAACGAGATGGAGAGCAACAAGCAACTTGAATTAGCGCACAAGATCATCGAAGAGACCGACAGCAGCCTCTTTCTGACAGGCAAGGCGGGTACGGGTAAGACGACCTTTCTACAGCACCTGCGCACCACGAGTCGCAAGCGGATGATCGTCACCGCCCCTACGGGCATTGCTGCGATCAATGCCGGTGGAGTGACGTTACACTCCTTCTTCCAGCTCGATTTCGGTCCCTATATCCCGGGGATAAAGCGGAACGGCGACCGGCGGTCGCAATCCTTCCGCAAAGAGAAGATTCGGATCATCCGGGGCTTGGACTTGCTGGTGATCGACGAAGTGAGTATGGTGCGCTCCGATATGCTCGACGCCGTCGATGCGGTGTTGCGCCGCTATCGCGAGCACAACCTTCCCTTCGGGGGAGTGCAGTTGCTTCTGATCGGAGATCTCCAGCAATTACCGCCGGTGGTGACCGAAGCGGAGCGACCACTGCTTGCCGCCCACTACTCCTCCCCCTACTTCTTCGACAGCCACGCGCTGCAAAGCCTCGACTATGTCACCCTCGAGCTCGAAAAGGTATATCGCCAGAGCGACCGCGACTTCTTGGAGATGCTCAACGCCGTGCGTGACAACAGAGCCGATGCCGACATCCTCCGTCGGCTCAACCAGCGCCATATACCCGACTTCAATCCCGACGACAGCGAAGGATATGTGAGACTCACCACCCACAATCGCTTTGCCGACAAGATCAACGCCGAGAGGATGGAATGTCTCGCCGGGTCATCATACATCTACGACGCCAAAATCCAGGGAAACTTCCCCGAATCCTCCTACCCTGCCGACCCCCACTTGGAGCTCCGCAAGGGGGCACAGGTTATGTTTATCAAGAACGATGTGGGGGCGGAGCGTCGATTCTTCAACGGCATGCTGGGGCAAGTCACCGACCTTGATGGCGAGAAAGTGGTGGTGACTACCGTAGACACGGGCGACGAGATCGTAGTCACGCCGATGCTCTGGGAAAACCTGACATATAAAGTCAACGAGCAGAGCAAAGAGATCGAAGAGAAGATCGACGGCACCTTCAGTCAGATGCCACTGAAGCCGGCATGGGCTATCACCATCCACAAGAGCCAGGGACTCACCTTCGACCGGGCGATCATCGACGTAGACATGTCGTTTACCCATGGGCAGACCTACGTAGCATTGTCACGCTGTCGGACTCTTGCGGGTATGGTGCTTGAGCGCCCCATACCTGCCAGCGCCATCATCACCGACTCCACGGTGACCCACTTCCTGAACAGTCATCGCGACCGGCTCCTCGACGAAGAAAAGATCGAGACACTGAGCCAAGCCTATCAGATGCGCACCATCGAGGGGATGTTCAATCTCCGCTCCACCTTCGGCCTGCTCGAGGGTGTGAGACGCATCCTCAAAGAGAGCTTCATGAAGACCTATCCCGAGCAAGTGAACAAATTTGACCTCACTACTCAGGAGATGGAGAGAAGTCTCAACGACATCGGCGATCGCTTCAGAGTGCAGTTGCAGCGCATCTACATCGGCAGCGGCTACAACCTCCGCGACAGTCATCTCTTGCAGCGAGTCAAAGATGCTTGCGCCTACTTCCGCGACAAAGTCAAAGAGATCCTCAAGCTGACCGAAGTCCTCCCCGGCGATCATGACAACAGCAAGACCCTCCAGAAATATAAAGAGCGGCTGGAACTCTGCGTCGGATCGCTGATCGTAAGGCATACACTCTACAAGACCTTTGCCTACGACGACTTCAACATCGAGCAATACTACGAGGTGAAAGCCGAAGGAACATTCCAGGCCGGCGAACAGCGCAAGAAGAAGAAAGCTGCGAAGATGAGTGCACTACAGCAGACCGACGACAACCTTCATCCCGAACTCTTCGAAGCGTTGCGTCAATGGCGCTTGGAGAAGTCACGCGAGATGGAAGTGCCGGCATTCGTCGTGGCGTCCACCCAGTTGCTGCTATCCATCTCCAACACCCTGCCGGCGAGCTACGACGAACTGCGGAGCATACGCGGCATGGGGCCCACCAAGATGCGCCTCTATGCCGACAAGATTCTCGACATCATCGACAGCCATCGCGCCAAAATCAAGGCTGAAAAGAGCCCTCAAAAGGGAGATTAGAAAAAATAGGGATAAAACGGTGGATTTTTTATCCAAAATTTGGCAGATCCGAAAGAGGGCATTATATTTGTAAGTGGACAAATAATAGAACAAAATAGAGATATATGCTTGATACGATTTTGACCTGGCAATTTTGGTTGATCCTTGCCACAATCTGTGTATTTATCGAACTACTCACCAACACATTTGCCCTCTTTGCGATGGCGGGAGGATGCTTGGTGGCCATGATTCTTGACTTGTTAGGCTTGGGCTATGTAGCGGAATTGATCGGTTTTTCGATCGGCACCGTAGCCACCTTCGTGTGCCTCAAGCCCTTCGTAAAGCGGCATCTCGAGTCGAAGAAGTCCGGCTCCTATCAGAGCAACATCGAGGCGCTGATCGGCAGAGAGGCTACAGTGACCCAAGATAGCAACGCCGAGGGTATGACCCGCATCAAAATCGACGGCGACAACTGGCAAGCCCACACCGCCGACTATGACCGACTCTCTGTCGGCGACCGCGTCAAAGTAGTGGCTTACGACTCGATCGTGCTTACAGTGGAGAGAGTCTGATAGTTATTAGATATTAGATATTAGATATTAGTTATTAGTTAATAGATATTAGATTATAGATATTTTTATTGCTATTTTTGGATAGATAAAACTGTTAAAACAATACGAATATGGGAACATTGATATTTCTTGGCATATTGGCACTTATCGTGCTGATACTTGTGGTGAAAGGCATAGTGATCGTGCCTCAATCAGAGACACGTGTTATCGAACGTTTAGGACGCTTCCATAGCGTATTGCCTCCGGGCATCAACCTGATCTGGCCCTTCATCGACAAGCCCAAACAGATGTATATCCGCAAGGTGGAGAGCTATCGTGGCATAAGCAACTTTGTCACAATGTCGACGACCTCGGTGATCGATCTTCGCGAGCAAGTCTACGATTTTCCATCACAGCAAGTGATCACTAAAGATAACGTCACCACCGAGATTAACGCCCTGCTCTACTTCCAGATCGTCGATCCGAAGAAGGCGGTATATGAGATTGAGAACCTTCCCAACGCGATTGAGAAACTGACCCAGACCTCACTAAGAAATGTGATCGGAGAACTCGAGCTCGACGAGACACTCACCTCCCGCGACACTATCAACTCCAAGTTGCAAGCGATCCTCGACGAGGCGACCAACAAATGGGGAGTGAAAGTAAACCGCGTCGAATTGCAAGACATCACGCCACCGGAGAGTGTAAGAGAGGCGATGGAGAAGCAGATGCAAGCCGAGCGTAATCGTCGTGCGGAGATCCTCAACGCCGAGGGAGAGAAGAAATCACGCATCCTCCGCTCAGAGGGAGAGCGCCAATCGGAGATTAACGCTGCCGAGGCAGTGAAACAAGCCGAGATCTTGCGTGCCGAGGGTGAGGCGAAAGCTCAGATCCTGCGTGCCGAGGCAGAGGCTGAAGCCATCCGCCGCGTCAGCGAAGCCATCAAAGAGACCAAGACCGATCCTGCCACCTATATGCTGGCTGTAAAGTATATCGCCGCCCTCCAGGAGATGACCGCCGGCAAGGACACCAAGACCATCTACATCCCCTACGAAGCCTCCGGCGTGCTCTCTTCGTTAGGATCGATTAAAAACCTCTACCAAGAGAAATAAGAGCAAACACCAAGAGCAAATGCAGTAAAAAAATGACCTGCCAAAGCTCTTAAAAAATGTGAATTACAAGGAGTAATGAAATAAATTCGCTAAATTTGCACTCTATCACACGATTCGGACTGGGTCGGTCCGAATCGTGGTGTGTGTAAAAAAGAGCAAACAAAACAAGAACAAAACGATAAAGTCAGAACAATGGCAAAACAAGAAGATGTCTTTAAGACGATAGTGGCACATGCCAAAGAATATGGATTTGTATTTCAATCGAGTGAGATCTACGATGGTTTGTCGGCAGTCTACGACTATGGTCAGAATGGTGTAGAACTCAAGAACAACATAAAGAGATATTGGTGGGAAGCGATGACGATGCTCAACGACAACATCGTGGGTATCGACTCAGCGATCTTCATGCACCCCACCATCTGGAAAGCCTCGGGACACGTAGATGCCTTCAACGATCCATTGATCGACAACAAAGACTCGAAGAAGCGCTATCGTGCGGACGTACTGATCGAAGATGAGATTGCCAAATATGATGAGAAGATCGCCAAAGAGGTGGCGAAAGCCGCCAAGCGCTTTGGCGACAAATTCGACGAGGCGATGTTCCGTCAGACCAACGGCAGAGTATTGGAGATCGCCGGCAAGCGCGACGAACTGCATCGTCGATTTGCCGAGGCGATGAATGCCAACGACCTGGTAGAGCTCAAGCAGATCATCCTCGACTATGAGATCGTCGACCCGATCAGCGGCACACGCAACTGGACCGACGTGCGTCAGTTCAACCTGATGTTCAAGACCGAGATGGGGTCGACCGCCGACGGCGCTATGGATGTCTATCTACGTCCGGAGACAGCACAAGGCATCTTCGTGAACTATCTGAACGTACAGAAGACGGGCAGAATGCGTCTACCTTTCGGTATTGCTCAGATCGGCAAGGCGTTCCGCAATGAGATTGTGGCACGACAGTTCATCTTCCGTATGCGCGAGTTTGAGCAGATGGAGATGCAATTTTTCGTACGTCCCGGCGAGGAGTTAAAATGGTTTGACCACTGGCGTCAGACACGCTTGAAATGGCACAAAGCACTCGGTCTCGGCGACGAAAAATATCGCTATCACGACCATGAGAAATTGGCACACTATGCCAACGCCGCCACCGACATCGAGTTTGAGATGCCCTTTGGCTTCAAGGAGGTGGAGGGAATCCACTCGCGCACCAACTTCGACCTTTCACAGCATGAGAAATACTCGGGCAAGAAGATCCAATACTTTGATCCGGAGCTCAACGAGAGCTATGTGCCCTACGTCATTGAGACCTCGATTGGCGTGGACCGCATGTTCCTCAGCGTGCTCTGCAGCTGCTACGAGCAGCAAGACCTGGGGAATGGCGACAGCCGCGTCGTGCTCCACTTTCCGGCGCCCTTGGCCCCGGTGAAATGTGCCGTGCTTCCCTTGGTCAAGAAAGATGGGCTTCCCGAGAAGGCGCGTGAGATCCAGCACAAACTTCGCTTCGACTTCACCTGCCAATATGATGAGAAAGACTCCATCGGCAAGCGCTATCGTCGTCAGGATGCCATCGGCACTCCCTACTGCATCACCGTGGATCATCAGACACTCGAAGACAACACCGTGACCCTCCGCGAGCGCGACTCTATGGAGCAGAAGCGTGTCAGCGTCGACGAACTCGCCGGCATCCTCGGCGACAAGGTAAGCCTCAACAGTCTCCTCCGCAAACTCCTTTGAGAGAAAATCTGCTTACCACTACTCCAACCAATTAAAAACAAATAGAATATGAAGATAATCAAACGCATTATTATGGCAGTCGTCATCATGGCAGCCACCACGAGTTTGACATCGTGCAACTATAATAGTCTTGTAGAGCAAGAACAACAAGTCAATCAGGCTTGGGCACAAGTAGAGAATCAATATCAGCGACGCGCCGATCTGATCCCCAACTTGGTCAATACCGTCAAGGGATATACCACCCATGAAGAGGAGACCCTGACCAAGGTGGTGGAGGCACGCGCCAAAGCGACATCGATTACGCTGAATGCCGAGAACCTCGACGAAGAGACCTTGGCAAAATATCAGCAAGCCCAAGGAGAACTGAGCGGCGCACTGAAATCACTCTTGGCAGTAACCGAGGCATATCCCGACTTGAAAGCCAACGAAAACTTCCTCAACCTTCAGGCTCAACTCGAAGGGACCGAAAATCGTATCGCCACTGAAAGGAAGCGATACACTGAAGCAGTGGCGGAGTTCAACACCTCGATCAAGAAATTCCCCACCAATATTTATGCCGGATGGTTCGGATTCAAAGAGAAACCTCAATTCAAAGCCGAAGCGGGCGCCGAGAAAGCTCCCGAAGTGAAGTTTTAAGAGCCCTATTCTAAAACATGAGAAAAAGGATTTTACCGATATTGGCGATGCTTGCCGCCGGTGTATGTTTCACCTCGTGTATGGACAATAACGAAGAGAACTACGACGACTGGAAACTTCAAAACGACGAATATATCGCCAATATCGATACCAAAGAATATGAGATGGTGACTCCGGCATGGGCGCCACGCAATACAGTGTATATCAAGTGGCACAATGACCGCGCGCTGACAGCCGACTCCCTGGTGGCGAAGACCAATTCTACGGTCAACATCAAGTATGAACTCAGAGACATCGAGGGGACACTGTTAGACTCCTCCTACTCGAAGACCGACAGCGTATATCAGAGCACGCCGAGCGCTAACATCATCGGGATGTGGATAGCCATGACCACGATGCATGTAGGCGACAGCGCCACAGTTGTTATGCCCTGGACCTCCGGCTATGGTGTAACCGGCAAGAATAATATCAAGCCCTATACAGACTTGATATTCCACATGAAGATAAAATCTATCGAAGCTTTCGAGCGACCCGCAGAATAACTGCAAGAAATAATCAGGAGCGTCATGCTCTTGTCAAGAATCTAATACCGATCAACAAGTAAAATCAGAGGAACACAAAGATGGTGAGCAAACGAACTATAATCACAGCGAGTGTAGCAGCGATGATGGCAACGGCGATAGCGGCCTCGGCCATCACGATTAGAGAATATCGGAAAGCGCCGGCAGAGCGAATGATTCTGCCGGTGCGGCCCGACTCAACCGAGCGCGAGAACCCCTTCAAGATCGACGATCTTCTCGAATCGAGGGGTAATGCCACAAGCGAAGAGATGGCAGCATGGGAGGCTATAACTACCGACAGCACCGGCGTCGTGATTTCGGCACAGAAGGCGGGAGAGACACAACTTCTCAGCTATGCTACTCGCATACGTGCCGACCGCTATGCCAAGGGTAAACTTATCGCCAACTCCACGTCGCGTTTAGTCATCAAGGTGAATGGAGAAACCCTCACCACCAAGAGCACAGCCGACTCACTGCCGAGCGATATCTCCGCCTCGATCGAGCTGTTGCCGCAGACCACCTACGACCTGCGCATCGACCTGCTGAGCAGTGCCGACGACCCCGCGGCGTCGGAGTTCAAACTTGAATTTGTGGCTGACGAAGGATATAAAGATGTGGAAGTGAAGATCTCAGCCACCCTTCCGCGCCGTGTCGGCGTGATGGAGGCTATCGGCGGTCTTCGCGCCAACGGCATCGCCATGTCCGACAATGGCAAATATCTGCTGATCAAAGAGCAGCAAGTAGTCAGCGACCAGGAGCGTATCGAGGTCACCAAGGTGGTGGAGAGTGCCACAGGCAAGGTGATCACCGAGGGCATCAATGCAGATGGCTGGATCCCCTCCGCTCAAGCCCTCTACACGATGGTGTCGCAACAGGGAGCTTGGGATATCTACCGCACGGAAGTGCCGACTATGCAGACCAAGATCATCGCCCACGGCGTGCCCAACGATGATGTAACCTTCTCATCCGATGGGCGTTACCTCTATTACTATAATAAAGTCAAGGGTGGTCAACAGGCCGGGCCGATGCATCGTTACAGCACACCCGACAATCGTCTGCCGGGCGATGACGACCGCTATTATATCATGCGCTACGACACTCGCAGTCGCGTAGCAACGCCCCTGACCTATGGTGGTCTCAGCACCTATATCTATGATATGGATCGCAAGGGGGAGAAGATGCTCATCTGCTCCACTCGTCAGACGCCCGACCATTATCCCTTCTATAGCAGCACGCTGATGGAGATGAACCTTAGCACCCTTGCCACGGACACGATCATCCGCGACTTCCCGGGCGGCCTCGGCAAGGCGATCTACTCACCCGATGCCACACAGCTCTTCATCTGCGCCGGGCCGGATGCCTTCGGCGGGATTGGTGCTAACTATGCCCCTCATGAGATCGGCAACGACTTCGATGTGCAGGGTTATATCATGAACCTCAGCGACCGCAAGGTGAGCGCCATGACCCGCGACTTCGATCCTTCAGTCGAAGGAGACCCCATCTGGAATCGCGTGGATGGCAAGATCTATTTCATCGGCGAGAAGGGCTTCGAACGCCATATCTACCGACTCGACCCGAAGAGTGGCATCATCGACGAATTGGAAAGCAGCGTACCCTTCGTCAGAGGCATCGCTATGGGTGGCGAAGATGCCCTCTACTTGGCATATCGCGGCGGCTCCTTCACCTCTGATGGAGAGGTGTGGCTCTACAACACCAAGCAGAAGAAATCGCGTCAGATTGACAATCCGTTGCAAGAATGGCTCAGCGACGTAGAGTTCGGCAAGATGGAGCCCTGGAAATTTACCGCCCAAGATGGCACGGAGATCGATGGCTGGATGTGTCTTCCTCCCGACTTCCAAGCCGACAAGAAATATCCACTGATCGTCTACTACTATGGCGGCACTTCCCCCTCGACAGCCGCTTTCTATCATCTCTACAGTCCACAAGTGTTCGCATCGCGCGGCTATGTGGTGTATGTGATCAACCCGAGCGGCACTACCGGTTATGGACAGGAGTTCTCAGCCCGCCATGTCAATGCGTGGGGCAAATGGACAGCCGACGAGATCATCGAAGGTACGAAGAAATTCTGCGCCGACCATCAGTACGTCGATGCCGGCAAGGTGGGATGTATAGGTGCCAGCTATGGTGGGTTTATGACCCAATACCTACAGACACAGACCGACATCTTCGCGGCAGCCGTGTCGCATGCCGGCATCTCGAATGTCACCTCCTACTGGGGAGAGGGCTACTGGGGCTACAGCTACAACTCAGTGGCAGCCGCCAAGAGCTATCCCTGGAGCAATCCCGACCTATACACGCGTCAAGGTTCCCTCTTCAACGCCGATAAGATCCACACGCCATTGCTATTGCTGCATGGCACAGTCGACACCAATGTGCCCATCGGCGAGAGCATCCAGCTCTTCAACGCGCTGAAGATCTTGGGACGCGACGTCGAATTTATCACCGTAGAAAATGAAAACCATGTGATAGCCGGAGTGGAAAATCGCAAGGCATGGCAGAACACGATCATGGCATGGTTCGCCAAATACCTGCAAGAAGATCCACGCTGGTGGGAATCATTATATGGCAAGAAATAAGCAATGAATCAAAAGACAAGAAGAACCCTGAATCGCACCATAGTGGCTATCACGATCACGCTGATAGCCACTATCTCATACTCTTGTGGGGGCTCTCGGAGCGGAGAGACACAAGAGAGCGCCACGCAGATCGAACAGGCGCGAGAAAGTGCCCGCAATGCGGCACGTCGTTTTGTAAATCGAGAGATTAAAGACACCTTCGAGCTCCAGACACTTCTGGTGGAAGCGGCAAGCGAACGGAGTGCTTACGACTCTCTACCGCAAAGTCGGGCGGCATTTGACTCCACATTTATCTCGACCGTGCGGACGGTACGACCCGAGGTGGCGGAAGAGTTGCAACGCCATCTTCCCGGCAAGCAGTAATCGCTCTATGATAAGTCGAGACATAATCACGCTGCTCGAAGATGAGGTGGCACGCAACAACACGCGGGAGTTCATCGCCGACGATCCGGTGCAGTTTCCGCGTCGTTATGATGATGTTCGCGACATCGAGATTGTGTCGCTCTTGGTGGCGGCGATCTCGTGGGGAAGGCGTCCGATGATACTTCGCGATGCCGACCGGATGCTTGCGCTGATGGATCATCAGCCCTACCGCTATATGATGGACGAGGGATATGAGGATCTGCCGGCACGACAAAACATCCATCGCACCTTTTTCGCCACCGACCTGCAGTGGTATCTGCGGGGACTTCGCGAGATCTACCGGCGTTATGGCACACTCGACGACTTCGCTCTGGCGCATGGCGTGGGTGATGAACCGATGCCGGCATGGCGACTTGTCGAAGAGATGCAGCGAGTGGTGAGTGGTGTCAATGGGGGCACAAACTCACCGCAATGCTTGCCGACGAATCTGCGCACCACGGCGCTGAAGCGCGTGAATATGGCCCTCCGATGGCTGGTGCGCGATGACGGCGTGGTGGACTTGGGTGTATGGCGCAGCATCGACAAGAGCCAACTCTATATTCCCTTGGATGTGCATGTGGGCAATACAGCCCGCAGCTTGGGACTCATCGAGCGCAAGGCCAACGACCGCAAGAGTGTCGAACTCCTCACCGAGGCGATGAGAGAATTGCGTCCCGACGACCCGGCGATCTATGACTTCGCCCTCTTCGGCATCGGAGTCACGGGGAGAGAGATAGGAATTAGGAATTAGGAATTAGGAATTAGGAATTAGGAATTAGGGGATAGGGATTGGGGATTAAGAAATCTATTGAAAGATATAACAGAGATGAAGATTGGGAAGATATTTTTATTGGGAGTGATGATGTGTATGGCGGCGAGCATGTTTGCCGTCAACCCGAAGCGTGAATTTCGCGGGGCATGGTTGCACGTCATCGGTCAGACACAGTGGCAAAACAAGACTACCGAGCAGGCGAAGGCATATATCCGCGATCAGTTTGACAAGTTGCAGAATGCGGGATGCAACGCCGTGATCTTCCAGGTGCGACCGACAGCCGATGCCGTATACAAGTCGGACAAAGAGCCTTGGAGTGCATGGCTCACCGGCAAGCGAGGCAAAGCACCTACCCCACTCTGGGATCCTATGGAATATGCTATCGCAGAGGCACATAAGCGTGGCATGGAGTTTCATGCCTGGCTCAATCCCTATCGAGTCACCTCGACAGCCAAGGAGGTACTCCCCTCCGACCATGCCTTCTACAAAACTCCAGAGCGATTCTTTCGTTATAACGGGCAGATACTCTTCGACCCGGCATATCAAGAGAATAGGGACTTTATCTGCGAGATTGTCACCGACATTTTGAAGCGATATGATGTAGATGGAATCCATATCGACGACTACTTCTACCCCTACCCTGCCGGAGGGAAGGCGATACCTGATGATGCCTCCTACGCCAAGTTCGGCAATGGGATGAACCGAGGAGACTGGCGTCGTCGGAATGTGGATCTGCTGATCGAGCAGATGCATCGCACCATCAAGGAGGTGAAGCCCTGGGTGCGATTTGGCATCTCCCCCTTCGGCATCTGGCGCAATAAGAAGAATGACCCGCGAGGGAGCGAGAGCAACGGTCTTCAGAACTATGACGACCTCTATGCCGACGTGATCTTGTGGGCAGAGAAGGGATGGGTGGATTATTTAGCACCGCAATTATATTGGAACTTGGACACTCAGGCGGCACCGAGTCGCAAGTTAGTGCAATGGTGGAACGACCATGCCGGCAAGGCAGATGTCTATATCGGTCAGGATGTGAAGCGGACCATGGATGTGGCAGATCCGGGCAATCATGACAGCAACGAGCTTGACACCAAGGTTCGGCTAACTCGCAAATTACCTAATATACAGGGGAATATCTGGTGGCATGGCTATTGGGTAACGGGGAATTATCGTGGGGCAGCGGATTCGTTGGCGATGAAATATCAGAGCACGATAGCATTGCCGCCCGTCTACGGCGACAGCCGCCGTGTGCCGAAGACTATCAATTCGCTGAAGATAGAGCGTGATCGCAAGGGTGACACCTTCTTGAGTTGGGAGAGTCCACAGGGTGGCAAGCGTGCGAGTGAGACGGATGCCGTGCGCTATGTGGTATATGAGTTTTTCCCCGGGGAGACATTAGACATCGAAGATCCGCAAACGATAGTAGCGTTGACCCCCTACACACGCATCAAGGTGGATGGCGAGCGAGGACACACCTTTGCGGTGACCGTGCTCGACCGCATGAACAGGGAATCCAAGCCAATCTTCCTGACCAACGAATAGGGTGCAACAAAAAGCCCCGATGATAAATCGGGGATTATAGGGAAGTGAGGGGAATCATAAAGAGGGTCGTTCCTCTACTTTCAATTGCAAACCGAGAGACGTCAGAAGTTTTTCGACGGTTTTGAGAGAGGGATTTGCATAATCCCCCTCGATAGATTTTATCATACGGACACTAACACTTGACATATCAGCCAATGTTTGTTGGGTGAGGCGCAACTCTTGCCGTCTCGCCTTTATTTCTTGTCCAATGTTCATAAGAATAAGAAGATTACAGACAATATACCGAATAAATAAATTTCAGGGGGGGAGAAGTAAATCCTAAAATTTGGTTGCAAAGATACTAATTTTCAGACAGTTATCAACACGCGCGCGTGCAAAATTTGTATTTATTCACACATTTTTAGATTTGTTAATCCGACCCTGCCAAGAAGTCGCAGTAAGTCGCGTTAACTTTGCAATACAAAACCAAAGAAAGGAAAAAAACGATGAAACAAGCAAAGAAACAAAACGGAGCAGCGAGAGAAAATCGCATGATGGATCACTATGGATTGATAGCCATCTACGTAATGGGTATAACGATAATAATGCTACAACTACGCAGCCTCCTGCCATAACATCCGGATTAATACAAAAAAGGAAAAATTCCATTATATTTTTCGGTGAAGAGAATTTTTATTATCTTTACCGAAAAATATAATAGAATTTCGTTATGGCATATGTAGTAGGAAGAGAGAAAGAGATTAAGGAATTGTATGCTCTTTATGGCAGCAATCAAGCGGAATTAGTGGCAGTGTATGGCAGACGCCGCATCGGCAAGACCTTCCTTGTAGATCAGGCACTTGCCGGAAAGATCACATTTCGTCATGCCGGACTCTCGCCTGTCGACAAGGTGGGCAAGAAGAATTTGCTTTCCGATCAACTAAAGCATTTTTATCATTCATTGCTATTGCAGGGGATGCCTGAGAGCCATATCCCAACATCTTGGTTGGAAGCCTTTTTCATGCTGAGCAAGCATCTTCAGGACATCGATCGGGGCGAGAGGCAGGTAGTTTTCCTTGACGAACTCCCTTGGATGGATACGCCACGATCGGGATTTCTCACGGCATTCGAGGGCTTTTGGAATAGTTGGGCATGCCATCGCGACAATGTAATGGTGGTGGTGTGTGGAAGTGCCAGTTCTTGGATTCTTGACAAACTGATAAATAACCATGGTGGGTTGTATGGCAGAACAACACATATCATCAAGCTGTCACCCTTCACCCTTGGGGAATGTGAATTATTCTTCAAGAGCAAGAATATGCCGATATCCCGGTATGACATCATACAGAGTTATATGATCTTCGGCGGAGTGCCCTATTATCTAAACTATTTCGAGCCCAACCTGAGTCTTTCGCAAAATGTGGATCGTCTAATATTTGCAAAAGATGGCAAGTTGAGAGATGAATATGATCGACTATTCACATCGATCTTCACCTCTCCGGAAGAGATGAAAGACATTGTAGACTTCGTGGGAAAGCGACATTCGGGATATACACGCAAGGAAATTGCGGCAGCCATCGGGGTGGAAGACAGTGGCAACTTATCCGACAAATTGCGGGCATTGGTAGCCGGCAACTTTCTGATGGACTTTGTACCATACGGGGAGAGTATGCGTAGTCTGCATTACAAATTAGTGGATCCCTTCTGTCGTTTTTGTCAGACCTACATCAAGAATCGGCGTCACATGGCAGAGGATTTTTGGACGCAAAACATAGACTCTCCATCGATAGTCAGCTGGCGAGGGATAGCTTTCGAGGAGGTTTGTTTGAATCATATCGTTCAGATCAAGAAGGCATTAGGAATATCGGGGGTCAGCACCGAGCAGTCGGCATGGATCCAGCGAGGGGATGACGAAACGGAGGGTACACAGATAGACCTGATCATCAAGCGCAAGGATAATATCTACAATCTCTGCGAGATGAAATTTTACAGCGAGGACTTTACCATCAACAAGTCATATCACTTCAAGCTCGTTCACCGCAAGAACCTGATGCTTGAGAAGATACCGCGCAAGGGGGCGATACACAGCACGCTTATCACCACCTACGGATTGACCTACAACGAATACAGTGGCGACTTCGTAAGCGTAGTAACCATGGACTCCCTCTTCAAGTAATAAAGAGCAACAAAACAAGTAAAAAAGAGCTGCAAAATTTTCTATTTTTACCGAAGGCTAACTCCTTGAAACAGAGGATGCTTTTCCACGAGCGTTCCAAATCGCATATTTTTTATATAGATTTGGAACGCTCGTGGAATTTTTTATTACGGGATTAGGAGATAGGAAATTATTGCTGTCCGATAAAACTATTTTTAAGGTCTGAAAAAAAGTTTTATCGGACAGCAATAAAATTAAAAAATCAGACTCGACCGCCGTATAATCAGCAACCGAGCCAGATATCGTTGCGCCCGTTAACTTTTATCGGACAGCAATATTTTTATATAGGCGAGCTGAGGCTCGCTCACACGAACCAATTCGGCTTGGGAGAGATTATGAATTGCGAATTATGCATCAGATAGTGGGAGTAGGTAGTGGGTGCTGCGACCGGAGGCGGGGCCTTGGATTAACATGCCTTTGGTCAGGAGGTCTTGGATGTCTCTTAAGGCTGTGTCTTGCGAACAATGACAGATCTTCGCCCATTTCGAAGTGGTTAACTTCCCTTCAAAACCATCCCAGAGACGATTGATTACCTTGCGCTGTCGCTCGTTGACCACTATTTCTCTATACTTATCCCAATATTTACTCTTCTGTAGGGTTGTCTCTATAATGTCTGACGCAGAGAGAATCGCCCTTTCTATTGTGGCGAGAAACCATAATAGCCACTCCGTGATGTCAAGATCGCCCTTTTGTGTACGCTCCAAAATATCGTAATAAGACTTTTTATTGCGACAGATCTCCGCAGACATGCTATAATAGCGAGCAGAGTCTTCATCCAAACGAGAGAGAAACATATCTGCAAGTGTTCTGCCAATACGGCCGTTGCCATCATCGAAAGGATGAATAGTAACAAACCATAAATGAGCCACAGCCGCCATAACGAATGGAGAGTAGTCTGATGAATTACACCAATCTATCAGCTCAGCCATTTCGGCCGGCACATCATCAGATGGTGGAGCCTCATAATGCACCTTTTCATGGCCGAAAGCTCCGGAGACAACTTGCATCGGTTCATCACCCTTACGCCAATCAGCCACAGTGATCTTATACATACCACTACGACCCATAGGGAAAAGAGCGGCATGCCAACCGAACAAACGGTTCTCGCTCAAGGGCTCATTGCAATTTCTGATAGCATCAAACATCACATCGACCAAACCCTCGACATAATGATCCTCAGCGAAGAGACCACCATCCTCAATGCCAAGACGCCGCGCTATACTATTTCTCACAGACTGAGGATTGAGCGACACACCCTCAATCTCAGACGAAGAGATCAAATCATCAGCCAAAACAGAGAGCATCGACCCGGCTTTGTCAGTGAAGCCAAGCATAGACATACGACCGCTGAGGTTGCCATGCAGTCTGTTCAGACGACACAAAGGCTCGACGAGAGCCTCCTGATTCCACCTGAAAAGATGCCAATCGACACGCTGCCATATATATAATCCACCTCTATTAAGTCTCATAATTTAGAAATAACGGATAATAACAAATGCAAAAATAAAAGAAAGCGGAGAAAAAAGCAAATAATCTCCGCAAAAATGCGGAGATTATTTTCGCAAGGGGATGGGGAGGGGCGGGGGAGGAGGGAGATTATAGGGAAGAGGGGAGTCTTCGTGATCTCCACGCAGACTCCCCGAGAATGTAGATGTTTATTGGATATAAATTATTCTATGAAAATATAACCATAAAGTTAACCTTTCTACACGAGCATAAAATAATCTACTTTTCAGTTTGTATTAATTTACTTTCTCTATTCTACTACGACTTTGTAAGGCATACCATTTTGCGGAACGATGATTACAACTTGACCCTTGACAGCGTTAGCAACGCGTACTCCACGGAGGTTGAAGATCAACGCATTCTTATCGATATTATCGAGAGAGATTGCACGGATGCCTGATTGCTGAGCAGCGGTGTAGATCGCATCAATCAGAGCGTCGATAGCCTCCTCATCTATAGTATAATCGTAATATCCCTCCTCTTGTACAGAGGCATACTCCTCATCGGCAGCAGTGCGAGCATCGTCGATAGCCTTCTGAGCGGCCTCGATCTCAGCTGTGACATCAGCCTCGGGGAAGAGTTCGGCTACTTTCTCCTTCATCATATCGAGGTCATCTTGGAAGTCAGCGAGGACAGCCAAAGTAAGATTATAAGCAGCCTCATTGGCGGCACGACGTTGCGCCTCGATCCAAGCCTCCTCCTGCTCTTGAGCCGAAGTAGAGACAGTCTCGATCAGAGCCAAGATATCATCGTAAGGAACGGTGTAATCGAAGAGGCCCTCCGATACACAAGCCAAACGAGCGAGTTCAGCCTGGTTGCGAGCGTTGGTGATAGCAGTCTGAGCGGCATTCACCTCGCTGAGCACGTTGGCATGTGGGCACTCACCGGAAGCGAAAGCGATAGCCTCGTTGAGTTTGGTTTGGAGTTCGTCGAGAGAAGCAATAGCGCTATTATAAGCATTGGTATTCCACTCCTGACGAGCAGCCTCATTATCAGCGATAGCCTTAGCAGTGATAGCGTCGATAAGCGTCTTGATATCCTCAGCGGGAACGGTATAATCGAAAATACCGGCTTCAGCCACAGCGTCGTAAGCAGCTTGTGCGGCAGCTCGAGCGGCATCGAGAGCCTCCTTGGCAGCAGTCTTCTCAGCCTCTACGTCAGCCTCGGGATAATTTTCAGCCACAGCGGCAACAGTCTCATCATAATAAGCCTGGAGCTCGGCGATAGAGGCGAGCACAGCGTTATATGCAGCCTCATTTGCGGCACGACGGTCGGCTTCCCACTTTGCTTCGGCAGCGACGGCTTCAGCGAGATAAGCATCGATCTCGGCAGTGAGAGCATCAGCCTCAGCAGTAAGAGAATCAGCTACAGTCGAGAGAGAGCCTTCAGCGTAGGCAGCATCGATCTTGCCGGCGAGGGTATCGATTTTACCGGCGAGTTCAGTGCCGGGGAAAGAATCCTTGACATTGGGGCACTGCTCGGCGATCGAAGCCAACGTAGTGGAAAGTTTATTGCGGAGATTAGTCACCAGAGTAGTGAGAGAAGTATAGGTAGCAGACTCATTATTCACCACGATAGTAAAATTATCGACAGCAAGAGCCTCACCGGCAGCGTATGAGATAAGGATATTCTTCACCACGATCTCGCCGGAAGTAAAATCCTCGGAGCGAGATACATTGATATCGAACACACGGCCCGAATTTCCGCTTAGGGGGGTATTGCTCATCGAAGCATAGATGATGCGATCATAACCGGTATTATGGAACACAGAGCAGAAAGCATCGCCCGGAGTGCGCTGAGAGAGAGTAGCCACATCGCCCAGAGTAAGGCCCTCAGGGAGGACTAAATCCATCTGGAAGCCGATAACATCACAATCAGCCTCGAAATCGAAACCGATTGAAGCAGAGGTCTCCCTATTAAGAGTAAGAGAAGAAGGAGTAGCCGACACAGTCACCGAATAGGGGACATAGGCGGCGTCCACATCAAAAGCATCCTGATTAATGGGAGTATCATCGGTATCCACAAAGAGGATATTTGTAAAACTGATCACATCAGAAATAGGAGAAGAAATGCTATCCTTCACCTTCACCGGGAGATAGAGCAAGACACCGCTTTCCCCCTTGATAGGAGTGATGGACATCGAAGATATCACCACACGTCCATTATTGGGGTTGAACGACACCACATGATCGGTGAAACGCTCAGGGTTCTTGGTAATACTTCCGTCGAACTCCAAGAAATCGGGGAGAATGACATCGAACTGGAGCATAGCGACTGAGGCATCATTGGAGAAATTGACCGGCACTAACACCTTCTCCATATTAGAGAAAGAGACCGGATCAGCCGAAATCGTAGTATTAGCCGAGACGCCAAATGCGCAGCACAACACCAGCGAAAGGATAGACAACGCCTTAGATCTGAATGATAGGAATCTATTATTCATTTTAGGAAAAGATAAAGCTACCGTGAGCGAACCATTCAAGAGAATAGACCTCTAAGTATTCGACTGTGTGGAGGGACCGAATCAGAGAATATCTCAGAAAAGAGAGACACAACCTCAAGATGGTTCGCTCACGATAAAAATTAAACGATCTTACGAAATATTGAATAAGACTAATGGATTAGTGGAGTTCCTTCTTGGAAGTACCATCAGACTTACGGATGATGTTGATGCCGTGTTGGATAGAGCGGAGAGTTTGACCGGCAGCGTTGTAGATCCGATCCTTGAGGTTGGTGAGATCCATCTTGATCGAATCGAGCATCGAGCGGTCGGCCTGGTTGAGCATCACAGCATTGCCGTTGGCATCAGAGAAGATGACATTCGAGATTTCGGGATTGCCGACACCCTGAGTAGCAAGAGTGAGGAACAAGCCATTATCGAAGTTCATCACCGCATTACTCATCGAGAATACGAGGAGGCGGTAATTGCCGTTACCATTATCGAAGACCTGCACCTCATGGTCGGTATCCATGACGGCGAGGACGGCATCCTCAAGAGTCATACCTGCGGGGAGAGTAACATCGAGCTGAGCAGCCACGAAACCCTCGGTGCCTGTGATAGCTACGGCATACTCACGAGCAGTATGATCGTTGGAGATCATATCGAAGCCATACAAGCCATCGCCAGTCTGTATACCACGACGAGGAGCTAAGCGAGGAGCTGCGTTAGAAGACTCGGCATCGATGATCAACTGGAGCAAGCGCGACACATCAGCTATGTTCAGATCGCCGCTATTAGTGACATCGGCAGCGCAAGCCTCGCGAGGAGACTCACTATAAAGATCCTCATAAGATATGCCCTGACCCACGATGCGGATGATTCTCTGGAGGTCGAGAATATTGATCACATTGTCGCCGCTGAGGTCACCCTTGAGGAAGATATTCTCTTCAGCCTCGACATTGATATCATTAGCAGCCTCAACGATAGCGCTATACTCATCGACAGCAGCATGCATAGCAGCGACAAACTCCTCAGCAGTGCTACCACCCTCTTCGCCATAGAGCGTCTTCTCAAAAGCAGAGTAAATATCATACAAGCTGCTATTTATAGCGTCATAACGAGTATTCAGAGCCTTAAGTTCACTTTGCAACTGAGCCTTAATCTCAGGCACGATATTACCTGCGATAGCCAACTCAGCAGCATCCAAAGCAGAGCGGGCACTGCTGCTCATCGTATACTCATTATACTCCTCGAAATAATATCGAGCCCAATTAAGGTTGTTTACGATATCATCCTCGTCAGTCAGGCTTGACTCGTCGGTCAGCGAAACTTCATCATATTGACTCTTTAGAGCTTCCTCGCTAAGAAGGATACAATTTTCGGCATCATTCAGAGAAGTATATCCCATATTAGTTTCAGGGATGTCATGTTCTTTGGCATCATCACGGATGGCCTCAACCTCTGCTCTGTAATCTGCGATTTGGGCAGAGAGTCTGTCGTAAGCAGATTGGTTTGCTTCAACTTTAGCCTTTTCATTGAGAGCATACTGATTGGCATCAGCGATTTCAGCGGCGAGAGTCTCGAGAGCCTCGAGGAGGTCATTCATCTCCTCGGTATAAATCTCGGCAGTGAGCACTACCCTATTGCCATCAGCCTCCCATGCGGTCTTGACAGCATCGAGATCAGCCTTAAGAGCAGCATATTGGCCTGCATAGTCATCCTCATCAGTTCTAACGCTTTCCTCACAATCAGCGAGAGCATCCTCACCGGCAGTGATCTTAGCATCCACGTCATTATAGAGTACGGTAAGAGCAGCGATGATCTGAGGAACGGGGTTTCCGCCATCGATACCCTCGGAAGGTTCATACGAACTCATCAGAGTTACATAGAGAGCCGAAAGGCCCTTCTCGATATCCACAGCGTCAGTAGTATACTGCGCTACCACAGGAGCCCACTCCTTGTCATCGGGAGTCAAATCCGTGCCATAGAGAGTAGCTACACTGCTCACATAGCCATTGAGTTCTTCCTGATACTTGGCGAGATCCTCAGCAGAGAGAGAAGCACTCAGTGTAGCAGCATTATTGTAAGCCACCTTGGTCTTCGAGATCAGACCATTAAGTTCGACGTTTTCAGATTCTTTGATATCATCATAGCCAATGGCGATATTGGATAGAATTCCGTCTCGGGAAACATCCAATTCAGAAGCATGGCTGCTCAACGAATTGTCGGAGTGATAATACTCTACATCAAATTCGAATTGGTCGATCAAATTTTGAATATTGGTATATGTCTTGCCATCACCACCGATCACAGAAGCGGCAAAGGCATTAAGTGCATCGAGTTCATCCTGCAGATCTTCGTGATAACCGATATACTTAACATAGAGTTCGGTTTCTTGCTGAGCAGCATCGTATGCAGCCTTCTTAATGTCATACAAAGACTTTGCATTGGCAATGATGACTTCCAATTTGTTCTTATGAGAAGATATATTCTCCACGAGCGACTTATCAGCTACAACTGTAGCATTGAGAGCCTCAGCCTCTGAGACATAACCATTCATAGTCTCGATAGACGTATCATCGGCAGAGACGATCTTCTTGAGGTCATCAAGATAACCAAGCACAACCTCATTATCCTTATAGAGGTCATCTTCCCAGTAAGAGAGAGCCAGAGCATTGGCATCGGGATTGAGAGCACTTTCAGCATTGTCGAGATAATCGGCAATATCATCCATAGGATCGAGAGAGAGCACCTCACCATCGACAACTACCTGAGGATCAGATTCGAACGGCACATATCTTGACTCGGCATTTGCCACACTATCATCAGCATCTTTGAGAGCGGCATTAACGCGTTCAGCGGGTATACCGGCACCTGTGAGATCTGTCTTAACTGAAGAAATAGCAGACGTCACATTAGAGAGGCGATCTTCGTAATAAGACTTCGCTGCAGTATTAGCGTCCTTAGTCATGCCAGACACTTTGTTATTAATACTGTTGACAATCGTTTCAGCCTCACTTTCCCATACTGCATTGAAATCAGTATCAGAGAAAACAACACCCTCTTCATTCTTCGAGTCGATAAATGACTGTACAGCAGCCTTCAGATCAGCGATCTCAGTACTAAAGGCATAGATATCCTCATGAGTCTTAACAGTCTTAATAATAAACTCGCGGTAGCCCTTATTAGAGAGAGCATAATAAGCATTATACTTAGCGATAGCATCAGAATAAGTCTGATCCAAAGTCGTCATCACAGTACTCCAACCGGAACTTGCGACAGTTTCAGCATTGGTATCGGAGACACTATCACCGAAATTGCCGAGCACCTTATCGGCGGCAACACTGACAGCATCATAGCGAGCCAACAGAGACTTATTGTCAGCCTCAGACTTACCCTTGCCGTATGCATCGGTGACTGCACTATCAATAGTGGCGAGACCTTCCACTTCGCCGCCGATCACCTCACTGTCGGCACCGGAAGAAAGGAGTCCGGAGAGTATATCCACCCACTCAGAGATCTTAAACTCATCGCCTCTGCTCTTGATCGTTTCGATAATCGAATTGATATGAGCTCTGACCTCATCAGACTTGATCATCTGAGCATCATGATTGCTATTGTTGGCAATAATCGCCGGTTTCATAGCATCGATATCGCCGGCAAGTTTATCGACCTTAGCCTTGAAAGCACCGGATTGTGCGACAGCCTTCTGATCGGAACGGAGGGATTCAAGTTCAGAGGAGAGAGCATCACAACGAGACTGCAACGAAGTATCAGCAGAGCCGGCTATCA
The DNA here is from genome assembly GCA_051878555.1 of Lepagella sp. Taxonomy (GTDB): domain Bacteria; phylum Bacteroidota; class Bacteroidia; order Bacteroidales; family Muribaculaceae; genus Lepagella. The sequence continues at coordinate 30,359 of JBJEKI010000084.1, forward strand.
GATCTTCATAATAAGCCTTAGCCGGAGCAACAGACTGCTTCTCATTGAACTCCTTCAGAGCAGATATCTTATCATCAAGACCAGCATCTGAGAGATAAGACTTCAACGCATCATAGGCATCTTGATTTGCGATCAAAGCCTCAGCCGCTGTCTTCATCTCACCGATCTTTCCTAAGAGATTCTGAAGAGCTTCATCCTGTTCAGTCCAATCATCAAAAGAGCTCTCCACTGTAAAGCCATCGATGGCAGCACGAATTGTTGCGAGGTCGTTATCGAGTTCGGAAGTGTCAAGTGTCAACTTGTTGTAATAATCCTTACCATCATTCTCGATAGTTGTTTTCAACGCAGTAAGAGCATTATCGACCACTACATAGTTACCATTAAGAACGACGGACTCAGAGATCTCGAGTTTATCGGAAGCCGATTTCTCGAAACGATAGTTGACACCTTTGACTTTAGCAGCAGGATCGTAATCGGTAATATCTGCATCGATCGCAATACATTTGTCATAGCAATCCTGAGCCTGAGCAGCGGCAGCGGCAGAGAGTTTATTATTAAACTCAACATACATAGCCGAGACCTTGGAATAACCGGCATCAGATGTATCAGCAGTTTTATAAGAATCTGTAGACCAAGTATTACCCTCAACGAGATACTTTTGTTGCTTGGTGGTCATATTCTTATCGATCTCACTGAGACCTGATTTCCAAGAAGCCAACTGATCATGAACGTTTTTGTAAGCGCCCATCAGCTTATCAGCATCCGCTTTAGCTTGATCAATACGACCCTGTACGGTTTGTACGTTATTTATATCGAAATCATCAGTATCGAGAGTAGCCTCAATAGCCTGAATAGAGGAATAGATCTCATTCAGCGTACCGGCGAACTTAGCCTCGATCGAGAACTCATTCTTATCGATACCGGAATCAGATTGCAACTTAGCGATATAAGTTTTCAGACTCTCATAGTTTGTATAGAGAGTAGCAACAGGAGCATAAGTAGAATTAGCGGACGTCACCTTATAGATAGCAGTTGTCACAGCGGCAGTGCTATAACTCTCCTTCATATCGATAGCGGCATAATCTGTATTAATACTTTCCTCAAGAGCAGCGATAGCATCCTCGACCGCCTGGCGAAGAGCGGCATAATCAGCCTTCTTGCTTTGGGGCACAGAATTGGTATAATCAGCAACTTCCTTCCACTGATCCTTCAACTCCTTAACGGACTCCATCGCAGAAGTATAGCGATCATTATTCTGCTTCACAGTGTCTTCAGCAGCAGTTACAATAGCATCGAAAGCCGAAGGAGCAGTGGTAAGAGTGGTTGCATCATTCGAAGCGGCAGCGCCTACAGGGTTGCCGATTGTCACTGTCAGACTCTGGATAGTCTCACTATACTTCTGATCAAGGAGAGATTTCTGTTCGGCAATATAATTGACAAAATTATCCTCCTTACCCTCAACTCCCTTAAGGAGATCGAGAGCAGCCTTCTTAGCATCAAGAGCTGTCAAAAGATCAGCACGCAAACTCAAGATGTCAGTATATGCAGTCCAATCATCCTTGGAAGTTTGGACCTCACCCTTAGATTCAGATGTACCCTCAAGAGACACCAAAGCAGCCTCAATATCATCAGACCAAGAATCTGTAAAATCGATATCCTCCTTGGTTTCATCGGCGTATGCAGCCTCAACAGCACTATTGAACTCATCGATCTTACTACGGATCTCCACACTACTTTCAGTAGGGATTTGGAAGCAAAGATCATAAGCCCCTTTCGTAGCATCAGTGGCATCATCATAGCCGGATTCAGCTTTAAATGCGGCAAGTGCATTGGTTTGAGTTGTCAGACGAGTCTCAAAGCCGGTGATCGCATCCAAATAAGCGGTCTTGGCACCACGATTGTCGGAGATAACTTTCCAAATGGCATTTTCCTGATTTGCATTGGTATTGTAAGCAGTTGCTTTTACATCCAAAGCATCGATTTCCACCTGAATTTTGTTAGTCTCCTTCCAGAGTTCATACTTATTGTAATTCTCGAGAGACTCAGTATCGAGATCTAAGATTTCACCATCTATTGTTGTGATCTCATCACTCAAATTATCATACTGAGACTTTAGGGACTCAGCCTCACCACGATCATCGGCATCAGCGATAGCGACCAAAGAAATCTTGTCAAGATTAGTTTTAAGAGTAGATTTGATACTTGAAAAATCTACAACCAATACGAGATCGATACCCTCGAAACTGAATCCTTCGATACCATCTTCAGATTGCACAATGATTTCGGCCTTACTACCTTCGGCAGCAACGACAAATTGATAGTCATCTGAGAGGGTGTTTTCCTCACCATTGACCTTCACACTCACCTTGATATTAGATGCGTTGGTGAAGTTGAGTTTATAAGTACCCGGATTTAGATTTTCAACAGATGTAGCAATCCATCCGGTGCCGGTAAAAGAAACTCTCGATTCGTCAGTTGAAAGTTCCCCCGAAAGACTATCAGGGTCCTTAGCCCAACCGGGAAGAGAGCTGTCACTATTAATGGTGACATCGGCCAAAGCAGAGAAGGCCAAAGGAGTCACCAATAATGAAGCGAGTATCCTCTTTTGCATATTACAAAAAATTTAGAAAGTAATGTATTTATGTTGTTAATTGTATTATCTATACCATAAAAATATGCAACGCGTATGTATAGCTATAGCAATTCGGTGGCAAATTTAAACATAATTTCACAAATTACCCCCCCCCAATCGTTAATTTGTGTTAATAGTTTTTAAATTGTATTGAATTAAGAAGAAAAGGGTACAAAAAAACCTCCGCGGAGGCGGAGGATGATGGGGGAAAATTAGGAATTAGGGATTAGGAATTAGGGATTAGGGATTAGGGATTAGGGATTAGGGATTAAGGGGTTTTGTCTTTTACTGAACTTGGCGCAGTCGGGGGCGAAGGCGAGGGTTATGATGTGCTCTTCGCTTTGGTAGGTGTAGATCTTGAATTGAAGTGTCTCTGCTATCTTGGTCTTTTCTTGTGCTATTTCAGTTTTTGTTGTCTCTCCTTTTTCTGCTTCGTTATTTGTCAGATGGATTTCCACTTTGCCGTATAGGGGTGTAGGGTCTTCAATGATGTTGGCTGGGAGGTAGAACTCGGCGGGGTCGAAGACCGGTGTGGGGGGCGCGAGTAGAGGCATCTTGGAGATGCGTATTTGGGTGCGGAAGTCGAGGCCGGCGGTGAAGGCGGCTTTATAAGCAGCCTCTTTGATAGTCCATGCCATGACATTGGCAGTGACATCGTCGGCGGGTATCATCTCCAGTTCATCCGGGGAGAGGAACCGATCACGGATATGGATCACCTGCTCGCGGTCTGCACGTTCGGCGTCGATGCCGAGTGCAGCTCTGCCGGAATAGGTAGCGAGGTCAACTTCGGGCGTCGGGGGGAGGGTTGCGACGGCGAGCAAACCCCGGCAGTGGGTCAGCGAGATACGAGCCGCCTCACCATAGAGGAATGGGGCACCGTTGCGGAAATGACCGATTTCGCGGTAAGCCTCCTTACCATTTTCGCAATAGAGTTGGCGAGCCATATCGAGCCAGAGATTGCCCTTATAATGCTCGCCCCCGGAAACTTCTTCCACCTTGATGCCGGGGATGGTGGGATGACGCCAGTATATGAAATCCATATTAATTAGGAATTAGGAATTAGGAGATAGGAATTAGGAATTAGGAGAGAGGGTTACTTTTACTTTGGCGATACGGTGGCGATCCATTTGTATTACTTGCATGTGGATAGGACCGCGGTCGAACTCCTCCTTGGGACGGGGGAAGTCTCCTTTTATCTTGAGCAGAAGACCGGCGAGGGTTTCAGCTTCGCCGACATCGCCGAGTGTTTCCTCCTCGATGTCGAGGGTACGGCAGAAATCGGTGAGTGGGATCTTCGCCTCGAATATATAAGTATTAGGAGCGATCTCATGATAATTGGGATCGACATCGTCATACTCATCATCGATATCGCCGACGATTTCCTCTATGATATCCTCGAGGGTGACGATGCCACGTGTGCAACCATACTCATCGATAACGATGGCGATGTGCATCTTGCGTCGGCGGAAATCCTCGAGCAGGTCGTCGAGCATACGCGACTCCGGCACGAAATAAGCTTCGCGGAGGAGCGACTGCCAAGCGGGGCGGTCGGTTTTGCCGATATAGGGGATCAGGTCCTTGCTGTAGAGGATACCCTTGATGGTGTCTTGAGTGGTATCATAGACGGGAATACGAGAGAAACCGGACTCGAGGATAGTGCTGAGGGCATGTTCCCACGACTCGTGGATCTCGATGGCAGTGATGTCGACACGCGACACCATCACCTCGCGCGCCTCCCTCTCGCCGAAAGAGAGGATACCCTCGAGCATATCCTTCTCCTCGCCATCCTCGACATCGGAGATCTCGAGAGCCTTCTCAAGAGTATCGGTAGAGATATCCTCATCCTTCTTGGCGACGACACGATTCACGATAAATGTAGACTTCACCATAAGGCGAGAGAGGGGGGAGAAGAGATGGTACATGGCATTGATGCCGGTAGTAGCCATTTTCACCCACGATCTCATACGGCCACGCGCCACGAGTTTGGGGAAGATTTCGCCAAAGAGGAGAAGCAGGAAAGTCATGAAGACAGTCTGCACCATAAAATTAAGCCAAGTCGAATTGAAGGTAACCACCTGATTGATGGCGAAAGTGAGGAGCACCACCATGGTGATATTTACCAGGTTATTGGCGATGAGGATTGTGGCGAGTAGGCGTTCGGAGTTTTTGATCAGTTGGAAAGCGCTACTATCCTTAGGGTCGTCGGACTCCTCGAGTTCATCGATGTCATGAGGGGAGAGTCCGAAGAAAGCGATCTCGCTGCCGGAGACGAAAGCAGACATAGCGAGGCAACACACCACGATAATGATCAGCACGCTCCAAAAGAACCAGGAGATCGTAGGGCTATGAAAAGAGATGGCCGGCAACACATCATGAGATGCGGCAGAAACTTGTGCCAATATATCTGCCAAACAATTGGCCGGCAAAGGGTCTGTATCCAATTTTAAATAAAATATTGATTATGCTTACAAAATTACGACAAAATCCTCTGATATGCAAATTTCAATTCATAATGCATAATTCATAATGCATAATTCATAATTTTAGACTTGGAATATTTGGTCTTCTTTCACATACCAGAGATAGCCTCTGACGGTGGTATATCCGGACTTGCCAAGGAGGCGGACATAGTTGGCGACCTGACGTCGGTACTTGCCGGAGGTGTCGACCTTACCGAACTTATAATCCACCACATCGACGCTGCCATCGGGATAGAACACCAACCGGTCGGGGCGTCGGAAGGCAGAGTTATACGCCAAGAGGGGGCGCTCATTGACTACGCGGACATCCTCGCCAAACCAACGGCGGACCTCCGGCAGGGGATCATCGACTATCTTGCGGGTAAGCGCTGTCTCAATCTGCGCAGCCATCTCCTCGGTGATGACACCCGACAAGAGGAGATACTTCACAGCCTCAGGGAGGTCGGCGGGACGCTTCACCATCTCCAATAGGGCATGCATCAGGTTGCCCTCCGAACGAGGGTCGGTATCCTCCTCCGGCATATCGGTGGAGGAATTGATATGTATGGGAGAATCCTCTATACGAGTATTCAGAAAACCGGGAGACTGATAAGAGATATACTCCTCGATAACGATCTTATCGCTACGATCCTCACTCTTGACCTCCACACACTCCGGGAGCGAACCGACTGTGTATTGTATCAAGCCCTCCTCCACATTTTGCTGCACGATATCCCTCGACAGGAGCTTGATATCGTCACTCTCGGGGATGGCATCATCGATAAGTCGCTGCAAGAACAGATCGATGAAATAACCGACACCGCGAGAAGATTTGGCGATTCGGGAGAAGATATAAAGTTCCGACTTGGCTCGGGTGAAGGCTACGTATGCGGCATTGAGGTAATCCATCTTCACCTCGTCGTAGAAACGATAGAGGATATCCTGATGGCAAGTATCCTCCATATCCGGGGTGACAGCCAAGGGGAGATAAGGGGGCATCTCGATCGAATCGTGAGAGATCGAATCGGTGTTAGGTTTGACCCACCGCCACTCCGTCTTATTTCGTTCGAACTTATCGGTCATCTCCCAATCGACGAAAGGGACGATAACGCACTCATATTGAAGGCCCTTCGACTTATGGACGGTAGTCACGGTGACGGCGTCGATATCATCGGGAGATGCGATGCACGCCTTCTTTTTTTTGCGGTCCCACCAGTCGAGGAAGGAGCGCATATCGGTGGGGTGACCATCGCAATACTCGAGCACCAGATCCTGGAAAGCGGCGATATATACGGCATCCTCGCGGCGCAGATCGGAGGTAAGGAACTTCGAAGCGATAGCCTCGATCAGAGCCGGGAGGGCGAGCGACTGCATATTCTTCAGCAACTCCGAGAGGGCATCAAACGTCATGTCCTGGTGTAAGAACTCATCGAGCGCCTCCGCCATCGATGCCGAGGGGTGATTGAGTCGGAAATACTTAAAATTGGAGGCGAGTTCACACCACTTGCCGGGGTTCCTGACAAACGACTTGCCATCGCCATGCTCTATCTTGGGGAGCGACCCGCGAGCGATATTATCCAAGACGCCGACGATGATACTCACCGCCTTCGACGAAGAGATATAGAGCGACTGCTCGCTGACAAAAGATATCTGAGGGAGGTCGGGGTGCTCCTGATTGAAGGCGGTGAAGCTATCGATCAGCCACTCGCACTCCTTATTTCGAGACACGAGCAGTGCGATGTCGCGTTGGCGATAGCCACGACGGAGGAGCTGATGGATCAACTCCGGCACCTGACTTAGGGCATAATCATCAGCCTTACCCTTATTACTACACTCGATAAGTCGAATATCGATAAATCCGCGATCCTTCTGCTTCTTGGGGGTCTGTACGACATTGGCGTATAGGGGTGAAAAACGTCTACGCTTCACACCCGAATGGTCCGACTCGAACTGACCTGCCATATCGTCGAGGGCTTGGGCGAAGAACTTAAAGAAAGAATTATTGAACTGCACCACATGCAGATCGCTGCGATAATTCGTATTCTCCGAAGGGTCGTTGCCATGGATGCGTACATAATCTTCGAAATCCTGCGGCACCTTCTCACTGATGAGCGAAGGGTCGGCATTTCGGAATCGATAGATGCTCTGTTTGGCATCGCCGATGATCAGATTGCCATGCGCCTCGCTGAGGCTCTGGCTCACGAGCGGTGAGAGGTTCTGCCACTGCATGCGGCTGGTATCTTGGAACTCATCGATCAGGAAATGGTTGAGACGAGTGCCGATGCGCTCATATATAAAAGGAGTATCGCTATCGCCGATCACCTTATTAAGGATCATGGTGGTTTCCGACAACTCGATGGCATTGATTTCATTCAGGTAGTCTCGGCGCATCTCCGACACGATACCGAAGAGGGCGAAAGCGGGGAGATTCGAGCTATACAACCTCCAGAGGCGAAACCCGGGGGAAGAGAGCAACCCGAACCACTTATCAAAAGCATTCTTAGCCGGGCGCAAAATCTCCTTCAACTGATCGGAGGTATAACCCGCTTTTTCGGCAGCACCATCGAGGCGCTTGTCAAATTCGGGATTGTATGACTCTGCGATTTTGATTTTGCAATCCCATACCAATTTTTTGCCGGAAAAATCCTCCATGTATTTGCCAATACGAGCTATATGTTCTCTTATGAAATTTAGATCTCTACCTTTATTATTCAAGAAAGAAGCCGGAAGATTCGGGTATAGATCGTGGCAGACTTTACGCATGCTCTTGAAAGCCTCTTTGACATCATCCTCATACATCTTTTTCAGGTCATCGTAGAGACGGCGGAGATCGGGCTTGGTGGCAAGATAAGCCTCCACCTCATCGCGGACCAGCTTATACTCCTCATTATCAAGGCGCTTAACATCGTTTACAAACTCCTTGTAGGGGTTGGACGTTGGGGTGTCGAGGCTTGAGCTGAAGATATTCCATCCCTTACCGGCACGATCCATCATCATCTTGACCCAGAAACGGATATTATCATTCTCCGGATCCTCCTCATCATCGATTACATCGAGAGTGGCATCGACGCTCACCTTCGAGACATACTCCGAATCGAGTTCTACTTGGAAAGTATCGTGATTGTTGGTTTCGTAAGCGAAAGTGCGGAGCACCAACTGAAAGAAAGAATCGATGGTAGAGATCCGGAAATCTGAATAATTTTCCAAGAGGGAAGCGAGAGCGATCTTGCAGGCCTCGGCGATCTTCTCCCTCGGCTCGCCGAGAGTCCGGCAGAAATCATCCATATACTCGACATCTTCTGAGACTTGCCGACCCGCGTCATCAGTCTTAATGACAGGGGCACCGTAGGCGAGATTATAGAGGCTATTGATAATGCGGACCTGCATCTCATTGGTAGCCTTATTGGTGAAAGTTATGGAGAGGATATGCCGAGCGGCGTCGGCGAGTTCATATTGTTTTCGCAGACGAGGGGCATTTTCTTCATCGGAGATGGAAATCAGGTAGAAGATATAAGTTCTTGCCAGTCGATAAGTTTTGCCCGAACCGGCGGAGGCTCTGTAGAGATCTAACATAATGAGGAGTTAGGAATTAGGAATTAGGAATTAGGAGTTAGGAAACAGGAGATAGGAATTAGGGCTACTATTTTACTTTATAGCCTTGGGCAGAGAGGATCTTCTTGACCTGGTCGACGAGATTCCCCTGGATGAGAATTTCGCCGCCGCGAGCGCTGCCACCGACACCGAGGCTACGCTTGAGGAGTGCAGCGATACGATTCGTTTCGTCGGGGAGGTCGGGGTCGAAACCCTCGACGATAGTAGCGGTCTTACCCTTACGCCCCTTACGATCGATCAAGACATGCAGAGTGGGGAGTGCCGGGCTCTTGACAGGAGAGGCCTCGGGGGTCGGCTCCTCGCCTGCGGGGAGGTTACCACTTTCGAGGAGGGAGCCTAAAGCATTTTTCCAATCCATAGACTTAGAGCGCGTTCCTTAAATTTTTGGGGTCGTAGAGGTCGTAGCCTTGAGTCGA
>JBJEKI010000085.1:0-10448 GCA_051878555.1 Lepagella sp.
TCGACTCAAGGCTACGACCTCTACGACCCCAAAAATTTAAGGAACGCGCTCTAAATTTCTACGACCTCTACGGCCCCAGAAATTTAAGAAACGCGCTCTAAAAGCCCCTCTCCTTCAGTAGCTCGCTGCAAAAAGTAAGAGCCGCCCATAGTGAGCGTCTCTGCTACTGTTCCCCAAAGTTTTGCTTTGGGGGCTTTCTTATTTCCCGAAGGGGGCTTTCTTATTTCTTCTTTAGTTTCTTCTCTTCTTGAGCCCTTTGATATGCCTCTTTGGCTTGCTTGCTCGGGATGCTCCAAATCGCCGACATACTGAAGCCGAAGGCGCCTCTCCCGCCATAGCCCGGTACAAACCATGCCTTGCCATAGCCGGTCTCAGTCTCGTGCATACGGAAGTGCCAACGTGCCGTCCATCCCAAGGAAAAGTTCTTCACAATCTTCACTTGAAGCCCCGCCACAAGCTCCCCATAGACACAAGTCGTGCCTATGTCACTGATGGTGAATTTCTGACTCTCTCCCCAGTAGTCGGAGTTGATCGTTATATTCTGCAAGTCATAGCGGCTATGAGAAAAACCTACCCTGAAGCCCAAGTGAAACTGATATCCGGGATCACTGCGTAAGAAGAAGTTGTAATCCGCGCCAATCTTGGCATAGAAGGAGGGCTTGCATCGATAGGTGAAGTTGCCATGGTCCGGCGTGCTGTTCGCAAAACCGATACCCATCTCTATGGTGGGAAAGAATTGGTTGCGTATCGACACATTCGCCCAGATATCATAGCTCGAATAGTCTTGCCCGAAGATCTTGAAGATGATGTCGCCGAAGTTGGCACCGATGTTGACACCACTATAGATAGGGTAGTAGAATTTCTTCTCTTTCTTCACCACAGTGTCTAATGAGGAGAGGAACATTACCGGTTCTTCGAGGGGGTCGCCATGCTTGTCGAAGTAGTGCATCACGGGGCGCTGTCGCTGATCGTCGACATCCACCGGCGTGCTCTTCGGTGTCAGCACCCTCTTCGCCACAGCCTTAATGCTATCCCCGACGATGCTGTCGTTCATAACGTTACTAACGTTCTTATCGTTCATGACATTATTTACGTTATTATCGTTCATAACGTTACTTTCGTTCATGACGTTATTAACGATACTGTCGCCCGGCACCTCCGGCGTCTGACTCCGCAGGGCTATCGTCGTGGTGGCAATCAGCAGTATAGCCACGATATGTCTTAATCCTCTTACCATGGCTCTTGCTCGGTTGTCGCTCCTTTCAGAAATATCTGTAAATTACGAGCGTTGGTGTTGTCGATATAACCCCTCGGGCAACTCACCGAGTCGATCAGTGCGCCGCCATATTGGATGTCGATCATCTCGAAGATGTAGCTGACGCCACACTCGATGCTCGCCAACTGAGGCCGGCGGTTGTAGATGAAGGTGAGGGTGTCGATGCCGGCGAGAGGCCCGTAGCGGCGCAGCGCATAGCGCGTCGTGTCGCCATCGATGCGGAAGGGAAGGTAGACTTCGCTGATGGCCTTATCAGCTGAGGAGAGGATCGAGTCTCCCTTCACGTCGACTCCCTTGATCTCGAGGGAATCTACGCTTATCTCACTCCCCGGCGACTCTTTGCTGTAGAAGCCCGCCAAGGGTAGCGCATTCTTGTTTTCCGAACATGCATCACCACACGCCCCCATGCCGACGAGCAGCAGGAGGACGACTGCGGTCAGTACCGTCGCCTTAAGAACCGATATGTGCCGATAGAGCATCTTCGTGTGTCTCAATATCTAAAATTCTTCGTGGATTAAGTAGTTGTTGCGCTCCGGTGAGTTGCGGGTGATCATTTCGCCGATGAAGCCGGTGCAGAAGAATTGCACTCCTAATACCATAAATGCCAACGAGAGGTAGAAGTATACCGACTTGGTGAGGTAGAAGTGGAAACTGTCAACGCTCATCGCTACAATCTTCAGTATCAGCACTGTCACCACGGCGAGGAAGCCAATTACGAACATCAGCGAACCTAACAATCCGAAGATGTGCATCGGTTTGATGCCGAATTTCGATTGGAACCAGAGTGTAGCCAAGTCGAGATAGCCATTCACGAAGCGGTCGAGGCCGAACTTGGAGACTCCATACTTGCGAGCCTGATGATGCACCACCTTTTCGCCAATCTTCTTATAGCCGGCATTCTTCGCCAAGTAGGGGATATAGCGGTGCATATCGCCATAAACTTCGATATGCTTCACCACCTCGCTACGATATGCCTTCAAACCGCAGTTGAAGTCATGAAGGTTCTTGATACCCGACACGCGGCGCGCCGTAGCGTTGAAGAGCTTGGTGGGGATGGTCTTCGACAACGGGTCGTAGCGCTTCTTCTTCCAGCCCGACACCAGGTCGTAACCATCTTCGGTGATCATCCGATAGAGCTCCGGAATCTCATCGGGGGAGTCCTGAAGGTCAGCATCCATCGTGATCACAACATCTCCTTTGGCACGCGCAAAACCGGTGTTCAACGCCGGCGATTTCCCATAATTGCGTGAGAAGGAGATGGCGTGGATCGCGTTATTGCGAATCGCCAACTGCTTGATCACATCCATGCTCGAGTCGGTCGACCCGTCATTGACAAAGATGATCTCATACGAAAACCCATTTTCGCTCATCACTCGCTCGATCCAGGAGGTCAGCTCCGGCAGTGATTCCGCCTCATTGTATAAGGGTATTACTACTGATATATCCATAATATCTCTTTACGTTAGCTTAAAGCTGCGCCCCGACGATGAGGCACTAAGCCTTTTATAATGCAAATATACCTATAAATTCTGATTTCCACCCTATTTCTTATCATTTTTATACTCCCATACCACCCAAAACACCAAAAACCGCCACCCCAACCCTCCCTAATCGCGAAAATTTGTGCCTTTTGACGGTTTTATTCGCGAAAATTTGTGCCTTCATCCACCTTAATCGCATTTTTTTGTATGGCACTATAAAAAAGAAATCGCTGGCATTGCTGCCAGCGATTTTCTCAAGTGATCCGCGTGGGGCTCGAACCCACGACCCCAACATTAAAAGTGTTGTGCTCTACCTGCTGAGCTAGCGAATCATCATTTTTGCCCTCGGGTGCTCGCAACGCTTCACGTTATCTCGTTCGGCACTCTATTCTCCCGAAAAGCGTTGCAAAATTACAACATTTTTTTCATTCCTCCAAATATTTTCCCTCTTTTTTTTGTAAATTTGCCGCATGTCTGCCAAAATGAAGTTTTTCGATTCGTTTGCCACGGCGCTTCCCTCTACTCTCCGAAGTGCCGCCTGGCTCTTGCGCCTGATGATTCCCATCTCGTTGGTGGTGACTCTACTTCAGTATTATGGCATCCTCGACTGGATCGCCGGTTACCTCGAGCCCCTCTTCTGCCATATTGGCCTCCCGGGTGCCTCTGCCGTCGTTTTCATCTCGGGTGCCGCCGCCGGAACTTACGCCGGAATCGCCGCCATGATGGCTATACCTCTCACCTTCAAGCAGGCCACAATCCTCTCGCTCATGATTGCCCTCTGCCATAACCTCCCCGTCGAGTGCGCCGTCAACCGATCCACCGGTTCGTCGTTCTGGAGGATGGCCACTCTCAGACTCGTGGCGGCTTTCATTTGCGCCTTCCTCTTCAATATCATACTCCCCGAGGCTCCCGACCCCTTTATCTATCTTGGCGTAGAGCAGAATGCATCCTTCTCACAGATGATTTGGGCTTGGATCCTCTCCCAACTCAAGATGTCGGCACTCGTATTCCTAATCATATACGTCTTGATGGTGATTCAGCGCATGATCGAGGAGTTCTCCCTCCTTCAGCCCATCTCTCGCTTCTTCTCGCCGATCATGCGAATCTTCGGGCTCCCCGACCATGCCGCATATATGTGGCTCGTCGGCAATGTCATCGGACTCGGTTATGGATCCGCCGTGATGCTCGAACTTGAAGAGAAGGGTCTCGTTACACCTCAAGAGGCGAATGATGTCAATTATCATCTCATCATGAACCACTCCCTGCTCGAGGATACCATCGTCTTTGCCGCTATCGGCATCTCCGCTCCAATTATGGTAGCCACACGCGTAGGCTTCGCCGTGATTGTAGTCTGGCTCCGCCGGGCATACCAAGCCCTCAAAGCATCTATATCCCGATAAGGACGTAGCTCACTTCGAGGGCTCGTTATGTGGAACGCGCTCTATAATGTGGAACGCGCTCTATGTGGAACGCGGTTTTCTATATGTAGTTGTTATCGCGAGTATTTCTGATCTTGCTTCACTGTGACACGCTTCGCACCATGATAGTCCACCTCTTTCACCTCTCTGAGATATTCCTCCAGCATCTCGTTGGTGGCTTTACCTAATGCTATGCCGGGGTCTTGCTTCTCATATTTCGACACGGAGGCTACGTAGGAGTTCATCGCCACTTTGTAGCTCTTCTTCATATCGAATTTGCCACCATCCGCACCCTTGATCTTTACGCTCTTCACGTCGCGGTTGTCTTTGCCGAGGTGGATCTCGTAGGTGATACCCGACACGTAGCAAGGACCATAGTCATCGGCGCGGCAGATTGCGGCAAGCATCTCCTTGAGCTCTTCGCCCGTGAGGGTGAAGGTCATCGCTTCATTGCCGAAGGGGTCGAGTGTGTAGACATCACATACGCTGATTCCCCCGGCTCGCTTCGAGTCGTAGCGCACGCCACCATTATTCTGAATAGCGATATCCGCACCCGTCTTGGCGCGCAACGCATCTGCCATCATGCAGCCCAATTCCTCCTTCTCGCGGAAGTCGCTCTTCGCTGTGGCTATGATCTCACTCAGCGGCGAACTGTTGATAAGATTGCTCACCACGGCATCCACATCTTTGTTCACGCTCCCGAAGTTGGCTACATCGATTAGCTCGGCTTTCCTGTCGGTCACCTTGCCGTCGGTGACGCTGATGGTAGTGTGGGTGGCATATTTCAGCCAGCGTTCCGTCTGGGTGATCATAACATTATTCTCCATCACGCAGGGGTCAAGCTTCGTGTGGGAGTGACCCCCGATGATCATATCTGCTTCGGGCATGGTGTATGCCAATTTTAGATCGTCGTCATAGCCATTGTGGGTCAGCAGGATAAAGACATCACATTCATTGCGCAGCCACTTATATTCCATTGCTACATCCTTCACCGGACGGAATGTCATGCTCCCCACATGCTGCGGATGGCAGTCGGGGATCCCGGCATCATTGGTCTGGATGAGTCCCAAGATGCCCACCTTGATACCATTGATCTTGTCGATCACGAAGGGGGAGTAGTGGAGGCGAAGTGAGTCGGGACTATAGGCATTGGCACAGAGATAGGTGCAATAGGAATTATTGATCACCGTGCGTAGTCCTTCGATCTTGCCGTCAAACTCATGGTTGCCGAAGGCCGAATACTTAAAACCGGTCTTGTTCATCAGTTCCACCATAGGGCGTGAAGATACCGGATCCCGGTCGTTGATTGGGTTGCCCGTGCGGTTGTCGCCTGCCGACACCACCAACAGGTCGGGGTAAAGGGCACGCAGACTGTCTGCCACGGCTGCAAAGCGTGGGAACTTGTCGATTGCGGCATGCATATCATTGACTGACAAGATGTGGACCTCGCCTGTCTGAGCCACTGCCACAAGCGATACCATCCCGATCAACAAAGAAAATATCTTCTTCATAATGATAAATTTATTTGATTTCAGACAAAGAAATTAAGAAGCCGGAACGCCGAAAAATCCTTCCGACACGCAAAGATAACGATAAAATCCAAAATACCCATTTCAATTGAAGAACAAAAAATTTAAATCAAAGAGCTTTAGCTCTCCCCTGAGCCCCGCCCCGCAGTGCCGAATTGGTTCTGTGAGAGAGCTTCAGCTCTCCCTCGTGCCTCGCTCAGCAGTGCCGAATTGGTTCTGTGAGAGAGCTTCAGCTCTCCCCCTGAGCCCCGCTCAGCAGTTTGTCTTTGGGTGATACTGCGTAGCCCATTCCTATCTCCTATTTCCTCATTCCTAATTTTTTATTATCTTTACGCTTTATTTCTACGATTATGGCAGAAAAACGAAATACTTCCATCGCGATAGCCAAGGGCATCGCCATCATCCTCATGGTGATGGGGCACGCTGAGGGTCCCTCACTCCTAATGAATTTCATATACCTTTTCCACATGCCTCTGTTCTTCCTCACAGCAGGCTATTTCTTCAGCTATCGCAATGTCGAGCAGCCCTGGAATTTCTGCGCCAAACGATTCAAGGGCCTCTATATCCCCTTCGTGAAGTGGAGCCTCTTCTTCTTGCTGATCCACAATCTGATGTTCTCCGTCGGTATCCTCAATGAAACCTACGGCAACTGGACCGGTGGGGTCACTCATCCCTATACTCTCAAGATGGCTTTCCAGCGTTGTGTCAACATCATCTTCGGCATGAGCGGCTATGACGAGTTCCTCGCCGGCGCTTTCTGGTTCTTCCGAGCCTTGTTGGTGGCGAGCATACTCTTCTTGGTCTTTTTCCGACTCGCCGACGGCAAGTTCAGTTGGCTGAAAGGGTGGCGCACGGCTCTCCTAATCTCACTCTGCGCCCTCGGCTTCGCCCTCTTCAAGATCTCGTGGGGGCTGAAAGTCCCAATCGTGCAGGGTGGCATCCGCGAAGCTTGGGGTATCCTCTTCTTCGGTCTCGGTTTCGTGTATCGTCGCTTCGAGGAGTCTGTCGGATTTAATCACCATAAATGGTATTATTGGTTCGCCATATTAGCCTCTGCAGCCCTCCTCGTGGTTGGTTCTCTCAACCATTGGGCGGGTATGAACCTCGCCCCGAAAGAGATAGACGTCGTTACCCTGCCACTCACCGGCATCGCCGGCTTCTTCCTTACTCACCAGATAGCCCGCCTTATCGACCGACGCGATAACATCGCCAAACGACTCTTAGTGCATTGCGGCGAGATGACTGTATATATCTATGTCTTCCATATCATCTCCTTCAAGGTGGTAAGTCTCATCAAGATAGTATATTACGACCTCGATCCACGTCAGATCGGCTGCCACATGGTGATCCACGACCACAACGGCGACCTCTTCTGGATCCCATACACCATAGCCGGAGTAGCCCTCCCCCTCCTCTACATGTATTGCTATCGCAAAGCAAAAAAATACATAAAAGGAAAGTTTGTCTTAGGGTGATACTGCGTAGCCCTAATTCCTATCTCATAATTCCTAATTCCCTAACTCCTCTCCCCATAGATCAGGATGAACTGTGCGATGGCGCGATGCTTCAGATTATACACAACCTCCGCACGAATGCTCAACATATCCGCAATATCCTGATGACTATACCCCTCAATCAGCACCTAACGAATGATCTCCGCATAACGCTGATTAGGCATCCGTGACAACACCGCCTCCACATCTATAGCGATCTGGATACGAAGATCATCATCCGAATACTCACCTCCATCCGAATCCTGTGCAAGATCCCTGCGATCTCCAGATATAAAAACTTCCGACATACCGCCGGATCCCCCTCCGCCGAAGACCCTCTAAAACCACAAATCCCGCTCCCCAATAGATCCCTGACCGGCCTCAAAACAAGAGACCTCATCCCGACCGGAACCCAACCCCCGATTCTCCCCAATCGCATTACAAATAAAATCCGTCATAATAAGTAAGCATTAATTGAACTTTCAAGGTGTACTTCAATTAATGCTTACCATTACATTTTAAGTTAGTTTATAACGACTTTTGCCTTTAAAGAGCTTTCTCCAAAAGGATGTATTGTTTTCGTCAATCTTCAAACTGATAATAGTGATGTCATCATCACTTCCATGTTTTATTGCTAATTCTTTTAATTTATTTGGCAAAGACGACAAATTATGAATATGTGAAATAGTTTTTTCTATCACCGAATCTCTACAATATCCGGAAAGTCCATCACTACACATAATAAGGAGATCGTCATTTTGAAGTTCGAAAGATAAAAATTCCGGTTTACATCTTTCCGAACCCCCACCGACAAAACGGGTTATGAGATTGTTGTCCGGATGTGAAAAAGATTCTTCAATGGAAATTTCTCCTAAATCAATTAAATATTGTACATAGGAGTGATCTTTAGTCATAGATGCCACTTTACCGGCATGATAAGAATAGCATCTACTATCTCCGCACCAGGCTATGTAAAAACGTCCGTTTTGATAGATAAGTATCAAAACTGTTGTACCCATTCCATCTGATTCAGGATGTTCGGTTATGTATTTAAAGATGTTTTCATCTGCTTTTGTTATAGAGTCAAATAATAACTGTTGATAAAAGGCATCAGTTTGTGCAATCGGGATATCTACTAATATTTTTGAGATTGTATCTACTGCAATTTGAGATGCTATATCTCCATCGTTTTCTCCGCCCATCCCATCGGCAATAATTACCAAATTATTGCCGATAAAATAGCTGTCTTCATTATTTTTGTGATATCTACCTTTTTCAGTAGTACATAAGCATAGAAGTTCCATTTTTTACACGTTTAGATGTGGCGCTTTTTTGCGAATTATTACCTCCTCCTTCTTTTTCTTCTTAGGAACAGGCTTCGAATAGTATATTTCGAATGGGAATATGGATGGTGGACATCCTTTCTCAGTTACCAAAATATTCAAATTATTGATACCTTCATTGAGGTTTGATACAATGCACTTATACCTTGTTTCTGACAATTTTTCATAACTTACATTGATATTATCTGCATCTATTTTTACATCAAAGGGATAGTCGTCTTCATTGCCATTTTTCTGAGCATTTATATTCAATGTAAAATTTGCAATACCATTTGATATTGATGTTTCAGATTCTATTGGGTCTACATTATAATATTTAAGATGCCATGCTTTTATAGAGATAGGCATATCCAAAAGAGCTATATTGTCATACGATATGCTTATGGGAAAGTAAGTTATGGATGTGATTGTATCAGGGAGTGATGAAGGAATTGTTAGAGCGCAATCGTAGGTTACAAAGTTGCCACTTTCTGTGTCTTTGGTTTCGCGAGATGTCTTATCTATATTACATCCAGTCTCTTCAGAAATATTAATTCTGGCTTCTTTCGCAGATATAGCAGCCGGAAGATCAAGACGAATTTGCGTGTTGAATTTCTGATGTCTAAATGCGACATCCTCACCTTTGTTGATTGTTATTTTTAAATTCTCATCTTGTAATATTTCGATGACACCCCATTTGTCATTAATTTTAACAAAAGCTTTGTTATCATACATTAATCCAACTTCTTGGAATTGCTCCGGCAATATTTTAT
Organism: Lepagella sp.; assembly: GCA_051878555.1. Lineage (GTDB taxonomy): Bacteria > Bacteroidota > Bacteroidia > Bacteroidales > Muribaculaceae > Lepagella. Next base: position 9,293 of record JBJEKI010000085.1, read on the forward strand.
AATTTTTGAAATTAAAGCCAAAAGATTCTTTTCCTATGATAGTCAAGTCTGTCTTGTAACTAGCTCCTTTTTTCGGCTCAGTTCCAAAGGTGAGATTTCCATCATCAAAATTGAATACCTTTGGCATCAATTCGCGGTCAAATACAAGCCGTGCTTGTTGCTTATTACCATACTTGGCTATAATGACAAGACTATCTGTTGGAGCATTTAGGAAATATTGTTTATAGTCCCGATCAGTAGCAAGATGTCTTTTCTTCGGATTTTCTTCATTTCCCCATAAAAAGGGTTCAAAGGTCTCGGTTTCGGGAATAAACCAATATAACTTTTGGTTGATTACAGCAACTCCTTTGCCATTATTCGCGATGCCGGATAGAAACTCTATATTCTTAGGATCTAATTTCTTTATTTCATCTTTATCTTTATATGTATATTCTAAGATTTTCCCATCCTTCTTATGATATGCGTAATGTGGATCTTTTTGCTTTAATATTTCAGAGTATGTAATATAGGGCGCATATCCATTGTGGAAGGGATAGGTCTTATAATAGTAGGACATCCATGCTTTATTCCCATCCTGTTGGTAATAAGTTAGAACGCCTTTATCATCACAAAGAAGATATCCATCCTCAAAATATGGATTCTCGTATACAATGCCAAGGTTTGGTAATTCAGTGAAATTACCTTTTAAATCTACTACGCCTACTATCTTGCCATTATTGTTAACAATGGTAGCAACATCGTCTTTGAATGGCATTATCTGGTCTGGTGTCGAATAAAGCATCTTTCCATCCATTGACCAAAGTGAGGTCTTCCCATCTTCAATAGCTTGAATTATTTTATTATCCACTGCTACATACAATGTGTCATTAGTGGGGAAAATCATCCACTTAGGTAATTGAGCATATCCTACAATAGTAGGAATCATGCATAATAATAAGAGTAAGATTTTTTTCATCATAGTTTTAATTGTTGTTAAGTACATCTAATCCTTCTTCAATTTTTTTCAAGAGTTTGTGGTCATTGCAGTTCTCAGCCCATAATTGAGCTGCTTTTAACAATGATTTCGCTCTTGGTATATCTTTTTTTAACACTTTGTTTTCATTTATTTAAGTTTCGCAAGTATGATATTTCAGAGATGATGGCATAAAAAAACGAC
>JBJEKI010000086.1:0-10414 GCA_051878555.1 Lepagella sp.
TTTATAGGGTTATTCTTGCATTCCTGTCCGGTTCGATTTTTAGGGAGTATTATATGAACACGGAGAGTCAGGTGCTCTGACCAACTGAGCTATAATAAGAAAAGCACCGGCAAATGAGTGCCAGTGCTTATGTGGTCCCACTTGGGCTTGAACCAAGGACTCCCTGATTATGAGTCAGGTGCTCTGACCAACTGAGCTATAGGACCTTCGCTTCTAAGGGCTTCCGATCGCCTCCGATTTTAGCCCTTTTTGTTAGCGAATGCAAAGTTAATGTTTTTTTTTGATTTACACAATTAATATACCCGATTTTTTTACAAGGATCACTTGATTGTCGTGTTTTTGCCCCTTTAGGCATATCGTGTATTGTATGATTTAGCCCGGGGTGTCGCTTTGCTTTGCCCCGGGCTATGATGAGGTTGCCCCTTCGGAGCATGGGATTATTTCAGGATCACTTTGGCGATGGTTTTTACGCCATCGGGGGCGGTGTAGGTCGCAGTGTAAACTCCGGCATTTAGGGGAAGATGCGTCTCATTCTCGGTCAAGATGCGCTCCGCCATCTTCTTGCCGGTCATGTCGCTGACTAAGAGTCGTCCTCCGACGTGGTCGGTGCGGATCACCACCTCAGAGCCCTTGGCGAAGATGCGAGTGAGACGATCACGAATCCCGTCGATAGAGGTGACATCGAAGTTGAAGATCACCGGGTCGGCAAGCGATCCAACTACATCGTTGGGAGAGTAATCTACTCGGTCGCGGAACACAATCTCATCCTCGCCATCCCAAGCCTTGAAGGTAATCTTGCCATCATCGCCGTCGCCGGGAATCAGCAGGAGTACGATACCCTCCTGAGTGTCTTGACCCGAGATGTAGGTGTCGCGACATTGATTATCGATGAAGGCAGCCAACTCTATGCCGTTGATAGGCTCACCACCCTTCTCGACTCTACCGATCACAATCATATTGGTCTCGAACTGATGATAGTCTACGGGGGTATAGTGAGTCTCGGGCTCCTCCTCAGCCGACTTGGCAGGCTTGGACTGTGCCGACGTAACGGCAGGATAATAGAGGGTGCGAGACTCATCGGCTTTCGACTGATAGATGTAACCCTTGCAGGGATCTATTGACTGCAACGAACCAATCCATTCATAACCGGTGTAGATGGCAAACTCGCTCTGACCCTTAACGATTTCGCCATCAAGAGGCGAGATGCCGGCGAAGGCTTCATTGACCGAAACAGGGAATTGTCCCGGATAACCGATCCAGTTCCAACCCTTCACGATAGAGATGGGCGAAGTGAGTGGATTACATAGCTTGCCGATGACAGAGGGAGTGATGGCCTCGCGACTCTTCACCATAAACATCGACTCATTGTCGAGTTTCTTAAGAGTATTTGCATAATTCTCGACATAGAATGCTCTGGCATTCTTGATAACTTCGATGGCATCGAAATCGGCGCCAAAGATGCTTTGGAGTGTATAATCCTCAGGCTTGACATTGAGCGATATCCAAGTCCAACCGTTATTGATCGGGATAGAGACTTCGACAGAATCATCGGCAGAGAAGATAATCGGATTATCAAAAGAACCCATAACCTGCTGTGCGGAGAAGTCGAACGAGGGATCAGCTGTTACCAAGGGGCAAATGCGACCGGTAGAGGCATCGTAAGCCTTGAACTTTATCGTGGTCGACATCTTGCTGTTGGAGTATATGGTCATCATTACGTACGAAGTGCCGAAGCGCTCATTGTAAACGGGCGAGGCGACGCCGACGCACTGATTGTCGATAAATGCGGCGAGCATATCATCAGAGTCGGTGGAGAGTATGCCATCGAATTTGAGTACACCGATGGTGTTCATGCTCATGCTATACTTGGCAGGATCGACGCTCCAATCGGGGCGATCGCCCTCGACATAAAGGGTGAGGGTATGAGGCTCGTAGATGCCATCAATGCCACTGAGGTAGATGGTTTCTTCATATCTGCCTACAGGTATCGCCTCACTGATGGTGAAGGTGATCTCCTCGTGCGATGATGGCATCAAAGTGCCGGAAACGGAAGAAGCCGTGAGCCATGATGGCATGCCGGAGATCTCCCAATTTTCGGTCTTGCCACCCTTGTTGGTGACAACGCAATTGAACGATCCACCCTCTCCATGAGCTATCTTGAGATCTGTCTCGCTGCCGAGCCACAAGAGCTGGTTGCATCTCACGTATGCATCCCAGATCACAGCCTGCGACGTATTGCCATTGAGGTCTTGCACGCCATCGATTTCGAAAGTAATGATAGTTCCCTCGAGATCCGCCTTGGTTTGACCTCGGGTGTTATCCTCGACGAGGTTGATAGCCACGGTGCGTTCGTCGGTGACAAAGTCGAAGAGGAGGTTGGTCGACGTGTTATGCTCGCGCAGAGCGGGGCCCTCCTCGGTGATATTGATCTTTGTGCCGCCGATGAGGGTAGCCTTGCTGATGACTTCATCCGATCCTTCGACGTATGCCTCATCAGTTCCGACCGTAACGACGACACCCTGCTCAAGAGTCCGCTTCTCGAAGGGGAAGTAGATGCTGAGACCAGCCTCAGTCCCCGACATGCGATTATGCATATTGCGGACGAGGAAGTCGCCGGTGAGGGTAGCATTCCAGAGACGTATGTTGTCGAAATTACCCTTAAACGAATTGGTAGCCGAAGTGGCATCACCGCCGAAATAGAGGGTAGCCGCGGCGAGAGGCTCAATCTGTTTGGACGAGATGGTGTTCAGAGCATTGCCATCGACATAGATGGTGGCATTGCCATCACGGAGCACGTTGATGGCGAAATGGTGCCAAGCACCATCAAGGCAAGGAGTCGCGATATCGTAGGTCTTGACGTTGGTGATCAACTGCAATCCCGAACCGGTGGCAGAGAGCCTGAAGCACTTAGAGTTGTCGGTAGCGAATATGGTCTTCGAGACATTCGTATCATCGCCGCGGAACCAGAAATCGAGAGCGAAATCATCGGTCGAAGTAATCTGGTCGACATTGCTCAAGTCGATACAAACGGGGCTGTTGCCATCGAGTTCGACACCGAGGTTGGTGTTATTGAGCGCCCAAGACTCAGCGGCAAGGGTCATATTGCGGTCGCGAGCTATGTCGGCAGCCACAACACCGGCACCCTCGTCAAACTTCCAATAGCCGATCAGGTCGGGAGTTCCCTTGCGCTTGGTGACATACATATCGGCTTGCGCTTCATCATTGCTTATCTCCTTATCATAGAGAGAGAGTTCATTGATTGAAGCATCGATACCACAACCCACAGAGAGAGGACCATTTCCCTCATATACATCCACCGACTGACCTTGGAACATCTGATACTCGCCATTGGCATCAGTCACGAGCATCGACACCACCGGATTCTCCTCCTCATAGTGATAATTCATCGTAACGAACGACCAACTATCTGTCGGCATCACGGCGGCTGAGATATAATCCTTGCCATTGATGGCGAGAATGATCTTGCCGGTGTCATCCACTTTGACCTTGAGCATATCGTCGCCCAGACCATGAGTGAGTAGAGTACCTACACCTTGACGACAAGCCCAGAAATTGATGGTGAAGTCCTTCTTCGCCAGGTTGATATTAGCTTGGGTAGATGCGAGAGTAGATATATCGCTCTTGGCACTGAGAGCCACGGCATGATCTACAAGGTATCCATTGAGAGTACCTGTGACTCGTATTCCGGTGTCATGGATAGCACCCGAGAGGATATCCTCATTGAAGGTAACTGATATCTCATCGCCATAATTGAGGATGCCATCCGAGGGGGAGGCAACGCCCAAGACTTGCGGCCGCGACACATCCTTGGTCACCTCGATCGTTTCACTCTCAGCGGTAACCCCATTGGTGGTGGCGCTGTACACGCGGAACTGATACTTACCATCAGGGTAAAGCACCTGATCCGACATGTCGAAATTGATGGTAAACTCACCTGTGTCTGAGAGAGACGACTCTCCCTCGCCGGGGTGGACATAATACTCATCGATTACGCTCCAAGTCGGGTTATTCTCCAACTTATACTGAGCCACCAGTTTCTCGAGGTTGATATAGTTGTAGTCATAATCGGAGACTTCGAGATTGACCATTTGGTTGGGAGAGGTGGTATTGATCACCGTAGTGGGGATATAGAGCGAGACGGGAGAAGATGCCTGCACGAAATGCGCCGAAATGAGGAGCGAATCCTCAATCGAGCCATAGATCGAGAGTGGGTCACTTTGTCCCTTTGCCACGAGTCGGAGTTTGATATCATCGTAAGTGTCGATGTCGATATTACCCTGCTCGAGATAGATGGTTTCGACTATTGAAGAGCCTGGGGTAAGCTTGTAGGTGAGGCCATCGCCGATCGGTCCATTGGGTGTAGAGATCAAGGCACCATTGACATTGGAAGCGGGGTCAACCTTCAGCACATAATAAGAAGCCTGCCCGGTGGTGGTAAGGGTAGAGAGCCGCACCTTAAACACAGCCTTGCTTCCCTTAGGCACACCGGTAACGAGGCTGTTACCCTCTACAGAGATATCGGGCACATCAATCTGCTCGGTAGCCTCCGAGATGACGAATCCGGGATAATAATATTCTGTCTGCACCTCCTCCTCGTAAGGGCTCGAAGTCATACCGCCACGCGTGCGGAAGATCGGCCCAAAATTGTCGGGCGCATTAAAGACATCGATGGTATGCGTATCATAAGGATCATCATCCCTGAGAGAGAACTTAACGGTTTGGATGGAGTCATTCACTTCGGAGTGATCGACAGTGCCGAGCAGACCGCGAGAGAGATTGACAGAGAAGCCTATTTCGTTGTATTTTTTATTAGCATGTTCTAAATCAAAAGATTGATCAAACAAGTATTTTAAATCTACAGTATTTGAGTGAGTATATGTATCACCATCTGTCCGCTCATGCTCATAATCTACAGTTGAACCGCCATCGAAAGAATAGTTGTTCAGTAGATAGTTACTGCGATTGTTGATAGCCTCATACTTAGCTTTCTCATTTTGGGCTATAATATTATACCAATTATCGATAGATGTGGTATAAAAGTTAACCATATCTGTATATCCATTCTCTGTAGGGTTATCGGGGAGAGTCATCTTATAGAATCCCTCTTTGCAATAATTGGAATCATCTGCTTTTACAGAAGATTCATAACGACACCCTTTGCTATCCCCTTCGACGAATAGATTATCTCTCAGAGCCTTCAGTTGAGGGATCAAGGTATTTAGGATATGATATTGTGTATAGATAAACTCGGTATTGAAATCCTCTTGCGGCTCGACCATTACAGATTGATAAGATGACATAATATAGTCATCTCCGCTCTTTACCGGACCGACAAACATAGCATCATCCATCTGGTAATTGATGGAATTGCCGATATAAATATCACCCAAAGCCCCGACAAAATCGGGATCGCTGCTTGTAGAAATAGAGTTCAGCGTTTTAATGGTTTTAAAGAAATTGCCGGCACCGGTATTAGTGATTTCATATTCGAACGAATGAGTGCGATTTCTGTCGAGGACATCTGATGACAATGATGCGACACCTTCTCCTATGGCAAAAGCTATGTACATACCTTTTACATGAGACCAATTAAGTTGGGTATCATGATGGTACTTAAAAGAGAAGGAAGTGGAAGATGTTGTTGTTTCACCTTTCGACCAAGTAGATGAGGAATTAGAGCCTCCCGGGTCACGGAGGATATAAGAGACGGTCTCCGGGCCAATAGTCACAAAGTTATTGCCGGAGGGGAGGTCGCCACATACGACGCCTTTCATACCATCTTCCTTGCCTTCATTTTCCCATTTCCAGATGATGTCTTTACCTTCATGGCTGATGGAGATGTTGAGCTTTCTTGTAAAGTCTCCATTAATATTGGGAGTGGCTGCCGTCCAGGAATATAGATACTCACCCCTTTCATTGAGCTCGGGTGTTTCTTCATCGACTTCGACGATATTGCCCCAGTTGGGATCATTCTCCACCTCGGGAAGCTTGTAGGTCACTCCGGCATTCATCTCGTTGACGATCTTGATAGGACAGCCGGCGAGATGAACTGTGTCTGTCACCGCCTTGGAGTAGTCGGTATTATTTTTTGCATTGTCAAAGTTGTAATATTTCTCGAATGCGCGAATTGCGAATACATAGTTCCTTCCCTGCTCAAAGACGGGATGGGTGAACAAATTAGGATGCTCGGCCTTCGTCAGCGTGATCGTTGTGTCGGTAGGCTGGTCGTAATACTCGAGTTCGTCCTCGCCAAACCAAGTGTCGGGACGGTTGACCTGAGTCACTTCGACAGTCGGATTGGAGAAGTAAGCATGATTGAATGCAGCTGCATAATGGATCGTCTCGGAGTTGTTATCATCAATCTTGTGAGTCACCGCTGTCTGATTATCCACATTGGCATTGGTGGCTTTAAGTTCGGGGAAGTCGTTGGGATCGAAGGTGATGTCTGAATTCTTGATGATTTCGACACTCTTCACCTTATAGGTGAGCGGGGGCACCTCGACGAAGAACTCACCTGAGATGCTGTCGGTTTCTACCACGAAATCGGTGGTGGGATCCTCAATGCTGCTACCTTCGTACCAAGCCTTAGAGCTGATGTGGGAATTGGAATTGCTGATGGGCATGGAGTCGGGATTGTTGACAATGCTCCATTCGGTGCCATCTTCGACATATTTCTGATTGAAATGATAGCCGGTGGTGGGCTCTATGCCGATGCGCAAGCGAGCTTTACCGATATTCGCCTTGCTGAGTCCGAAGCAGAGATCTTTATCCTTTTCAATCGAGCCACCCACAACTCTACCTGCAATATTTACCTTGGTATTGTCGAAGAAGTGGAGTTGGGTGATGGGTTCTTCAAACTTGAACTTGGTGCCGGCACCAACCGTGTCAACGGGGAATCGACCACCATCGACAAATGTATGGCCATCCTTCACAATCGAGATATAGTGATTGCCTATCGGCACTGGGATGGTAAACTCTCCGTTGGAGTTGGTGACAACAGCTTTTCCGCCGTCATAGCAGATCACACCATCCACCATCAACGAAGCACCGACCACCGGGATATTGGTGTTCTCATACCATGCCTGTCCCGACACAGGGAAAGAGCTGGCATCATTGAAATCAAGACCGTTATGGTTGAGAGAAGACGCGCTGATGATGCGCGAATAGCGCGACGGAGTAAACTTGTGGATGTTCAGCACAGGGCGAATAACGTAAGTAGTTCCATCGCCGACGAAGGGGATACCACGCACTTCGTATGCACCATATTCATTGGAGAGACCATATAGGCTGAGTTGGTCTTCGGTGGGGATTAACTTGGAAGTCGGTTTACAAACACCTTTCTTCTTTCCGTGACGACAATTAGGCGTTCCTGAAGTTTTAGAATAATCATATAACACATTCAAAGATGAAATGCCCTCATCGAGAGGCCAATAGAGAGCGAGGTTGGCTTCTGAGCCGGAGAGGATACGGTCGTAATTGGATGCAACTTCGGAGGGAGTCAACGCCTTCTTCCAGAGACGCACATCGTCGATCATACCATAGAATGTGCCGGTGAGATCGTGAGTGCCGCCAAGTGAAAGGGCTCCATCATTGAGAGGAATGGTAGCGGTAATCGTATCGGTGGAGATAACACCATTTTCGCCAATTATGATCATCGACCAGCTGTCTGTGCCGGTATGAGCGAGTGTGAAATTGCTATACTTGCGTGCCGGAAGTTTCAGTTTGGATGACTTGTCGACCCACGTATCATCTTCTTTATAAGAAAGAGCGAGAATATAGCTTACACTGTCAGGGATAAGTGAGATGCGAAGATTATCACCGATTTCGGCGAGGGTCATCCTCTCCTTTTCAGCAGGGGAGCGCACATACATCTGGAGAGAGAAGTCTTTATCTTTGAATAGGTTCTCATTCTTTTCATTCTCCCAAGTCAGGGCACACCCTTTCCCCTCAACCATCATGGCATAGAACTGTGACTCCTCCTCACTTAGATTGTCGGGGGTGAGGATAACCTTGGCATTGGGCACTCCGGTACCGGCATCGTAGGTGATACTGCCGGCGACGATGCCGCGTGCTTGGCAGAAACCATCGGTGGTCAGTTCATCACCCTTTCCTTCAAACTCTTTGGTGTCGGCATTATAAATGGATAGAGAGATGCGATATTCATAATACTTGCCGACTTCGGCAGAAGTGTCGTCATAGGAATACGAATTTTGGACACCTGTCACTTGTGTGATTTCAGTCCAGCTGCTATCACTGCTGCCATATTCGCGGCGTTCAAGTTTGTATTTGGCATCAGCGGTGCCGATATGGTCTACGTTCCAAACGAGTTTAACCTTGTTGGTGCTCTCGCCGCGGCCTGCAGAGAAGTCGAGGATATGAGTGCTTCCGGCGATGGTACCCGTGATTAGGTCGGATTGATAAGTCTGACCCATCAAGAAAGTCCGCACCATATAGGTGTAATACGTATTACTATTCTCGATGGATTTATCTTGGTATGTAGCCTTTTCAGATCCTGACTGCCCCACGACGTTATCAATTACTGTCATCGTTGCGATGGTTTCATTATCCGATCTGCCCGGCACGTATGAGGTTCGATAGATCTCGAAAGTGGCCGGCGTGGAGAGGGTGGTGTAACCGATGTTAAGATCGAACGATGATTCCTCCCTCTCGCCGGTGAGCGTGAGGTCGAATTTAGGATTTGCAGTATGGGTCACTTCCTGCATCAGATCGGGATATGGCTTGGTGGCATCCCAATTATTAGGTACGAATGAGATGGCATACTTATACTCCTTGCCATAATCGGAACTATTGATAGTAATGTCGCAACTACCTTTGTCAGCATAATTGGTGGTATAGAGTGTCTCGTAAGAGCCATCGCTCTTGACACGATACACCACGATTTTGCCCGACTTATCGACATTCTTACTATCATATATTTCCGTTTCCCAGCTAAGGTTGAGTTTTTGATTCCACTGGTCGTAAGAGGTCTCGACACCCTTCTTGATACGAGGGAAAGCATTGGCGTAGATGGTACGATTCTTTAGATCCTTGTCGGTATAGAGCGAATATTCGCCATGGGCAGCCATCTCGGGAGTGGTAGCCTCGGTCTCGTTGTTATACTTTATAGTATTGTTATAATCAGTGTCAGGAGCATAATAGCCGGTGGTAAACGAACTGTAAGCGTTCTTTACCGGAGTTCTTGATTCGTCGATCACTTGGTCATTGCCATCCTTATACCATGTGACTGTATCACAATGAGATCGGGTGTAAGATACGACATACTCATCGGGAATATAGAGAGAACGGGAAGTGGATGGAAGATCACCGAATTCTATGGAGGAGGTAGTGCCTGTGAAACGTGTAAGGGTTTTGTTCTGCTTGTCGTATACGCGTACGATTACATCGCTATAAGCCTCGCCCGTAAGGTCGATGAACTTCGAGTCATTTTCATAGCTTACCTTGCCATCCTCTTTCTTCTTGACATCCCCATTATTGGTAGGCATTGCACAACTCAAGTTTTCGGTAGTGATTTTGGTGCGTTGCTTATCGGGGATAACGTTCAGTGCTTCGCATCGTTCGTAGCTATAGAACTTACCATCATCGGTATAATATCCGATACCCCATTTTTTCATTTCAGCATCGATCTCGTCACTCTTCGGAGGTCCAAACCAGTACTTTACACTGCCGGGGTAGAACCAAATGCCGCAAAATTCGACGGTATGTTGTGTGCCTATCTTATTATCTTTGAAGATGATTTCGACAGTGGAGTAGACGTCCTTATCCTCTTGGTCGGCTTTACCGAAACGTACAAATGCGCTCTCCGTGACCAGTGTTTGGTATTGCCACCAGCGGTTGTCGTTCTCTTCATCGACGCCGACATAGAAGGATGAGAACCTCGGTAGGGTTGCCAATTTGTTGTTGTATGACATTTCTTTTGAGCCAATCACAGCCTCGACACGCCCATCTATCAGCAGGTAGACGTAGGAGTTGGTGTTGTAGTGGCTGTTGTCGCCATCGTAATTGAAGTGGCTGTAGTCGAAGCGCATACGCCAGCGACCACCAGCCACACCGGCACTAACATCCTGGTTGACAATAATGTCGGGCATGTGCTTTTTTAGCCCGGGATCGTGGTTGTCCGAGTCGGAAGAGGCGTGCGATAGCGGGGTAACGCCGATAATAGTTGCCAAGATCATCAGCCATGAGATGGCTATCGATCTCGTACGAAAGTTAAAGGATAAAGATTTTGCCATAATGATATGTCCTATTTCTGATGAGGATGCAGGTTATATTACACACTCCAAAAGCATTGGAGCGTGTAATATATTGTAGTATCAATTTAATTAGAGCGCGTTCCTTAAATTTTTTGGGCCGTAGAGGTCGTAGCCTTGAGTCG
>JBJEKI010000087.1:0-2484 GCA_051878555.1 Lepagella sp.
TATGCTCCTTACAGCAAGTAATCAAAATCGACTCAAGGCTACGACCTCTACGACCAAAAAAATTTAAGGAACGCGCTCTAACTGCGAACATTACACTTCTGTGTTTTTATTGTCTACTGATTGGCCTGATTTCCCTGAAGCCAATCCGCGTAGCAAAAAAATCCGCGAAAATCCGCTTAATCCGTGGTTAACAACCCCGAGCAGCGTAGCATCAGTGAAATCGGTTAAATCTGAGGTTTAGATCATATTTATCGTTGTGGGATGGCGGCGCTGTGGATGAAGCTGATGATGTCGGCGATTACTTCGGGTGACATCGTCTCTTCGATCTTGGCATATTCTGCCACTTCGCCCGTGACGGCATGCTGCATGAGGTGGTTGAGCCCCGGGTATTCTTTGGCGTTAACCTCCGGACATAACTCCCGGATACGCGCCATGTTGACCGATGAACGCACCTGTGTGTCCAATGTGCCGAATATCGCCATCAGCGGACATTTCATATCCTTCAGATAGGGTGCCGCATCCAGCCCGACGAAGCGCCGCACCCATGGTGTCGTCGAAGCTGTCGATGTGGCGCGTAACTGCGCCATCAGCGTGGCGGGAAGCTGCGAGGCGCGATCCCCGGCTATCGCATCAAAATCGGGTGTGCCCCCTGCGGCTATCACGTCGAAGGCCTCATCGACGATGGCTATCGCTGTCGCAATCTCCGTTTCGCTCATGCCGGCGTTCTGCAATGTGTGGCGGTTCTGATCCAAGATAATCTCTCGACATGGCACAGCCGGACCGGCTATAGCTACTGAAAAGTCCACCGCTCCTTCCGCTCCGAGTTGATAGGCGATGTAGCCCCCTTCGGAGTGTCCGATGATACCGACTCTGCCCCCGAATTGGGTGCGGGCATATTCCACTACTCGCCGCGCATCCACGGCAAAGGTATCGGTGGTGGCTGTCGCAAAATTGCCGGTCGACTTTGCCACCCCGCGGTCATCATAGCGTATGGAGGCTATCCCGGCGCGTGCCAAGGAGTCTGCCAGCACCAAGAAGGGCTTGTGACCCATCAATTCCTCATCTCGGTTCTGTGGACCGCTCCCCGACACGAACACTACCATAGCCCGAGGTTCTGTCGGCATACACATCGTGCCCGCCAAGACTGCCTCTCCCGAGGGTATCGATACTTCCGACAGGGAGTAGGGTAGATCTGTCAATACTTCCGGCACTTGATATTCCAACTCCAAGGGAAGTCGGGCAGACCCCTGCTCGAAGGTGCCGGAGATGCGGGTGCCGGAGATGTGTCCCCTCACCCGGATAGAGGCCATTGTTACCTCTACTGCTACTGAATCTGCTGTGAGATAGTCGATACGGGTGGCAATCCCATAGGCTCCCTGATTGGGCGAATCAAAGGTGCATTGCGGTTTGCCTTCGGCATCTTCCGAGAAGTTGAGTACGACTGCAAGTCGGGCGCGTCCCAAGTCTAATACGCCGCGCCATGCCCCCTCCAATGCCGAAGCCGAGGAAGCCACTAATGCCAATGTCAGACCAAATATTAATTGCTTCATAATCATCAGTCTTTGAGGGAGTAGGTGATGGTGGTGACTACTCGGATCTTCTTGATGTAGGGGGTGTAGGCATCGCGATCTTCTACCGAGAATTGTCCCTGTGAGGCGCTCTGGATCCGGCTTAGTTTGCTCTTGCTCACGCTGGCAAATTGCTGTGCCGTAGCACTCGCATTCTTGATCGCCTCATCCATCATCTCTCCTTTGATATCTACCAATCCGGTGTAGTCATAGCGGATAGGATTCTCGTAGTCGCCACTCACGATGGCGATACCATCTTTGAGCAATTCTCCCTGGCGTGCCAAAATCTGGCGGACCAAGTCTACCTTGCTCGATGTCACCGTGATCACCGAGGTGATGTTGTAGCGATAATGAGACTGATTGCCTCCATAGCGTTCGGCGCTCATGTCGATCACTACGGGAGCATTCACGCTAATCTCTTCGTCATTCAGCCCTCCGGCCTTCAGAAATTTCATGATCGATTCGGTGGTGCTGTTGATCTTCGAGTAGAGCGTAGGCAGGTCGTCGCCGATTTCTTTCGACACTATCGGCCATGTCACCAAGTTGGCCGGCACCTCCTTCTCCGCCAGTCCCTTTACGGTGACCAACCGATCTTTCTCGACAAAATTGTCGATGCCACTCTTCAGGCAAAAGCCTAATATTGCTATACCGACAGCCAAGATGGTTGCTGAAATCATACGTGTCGCATTCATATCCTCTAAAATTTAAGTTAATATTTAATTGAAAAACTCACAATCCGGCTTAAGAGTGTTTTGCAAATGAAGACTACTCTTTGACAATAAGAGCGCGTTCCTTAAATTTTTTTGGTCGTAGAGGCGGATATTTTTGAGCAGATTTTGAAAGTCACAGCGGGCGCAATGCCGTGCATTGTAACCGATGTGAGTTTCGAAATATGCCAAAAAGATCCGGACAAAGG
>JBJEKI010000088.1:0-10145 GCA_051878555.1 Lepagella sp.
TGCTCAAAAATATCCGCCTCTACGACCCAAAAAATTTAAGGAACGCGCTCTAAGTTTATCCGTTAGGAACGCGTTCCTCCTGCCTTTCTACGACTTGTCGTTAGGGTGGGGGAGTAGTGCTCCGGGGTGCAGGGCTTTGAAGGCGCGGAACTGTGCCTGCGTCTGCGCTGCAAATCGTTCCACCATCTCAGTTGTGGCGTTGATGTGGCGATGGTTGAGACGCTTCATAAGGGCGTTACCCTCCTTGAGATAGCATTTGCCCGCCTCGTCGAGATAGGTCTCTACGAAGTGCTCCCAGATATATTCCACACCCTGTTCGTTGGGGTGTACCAAGTCGGCGCCATAGAAGCGATAGTCGCGCAGATCATCCATCATAATCTCGTATGCCGGGAAGTAGTAGCATCCCTCTTCGCGGCAGAGTCGGTCGACGGCAAGCCGCAACGTCGCCTTCGAGAGAGAGTTATCGCTCAGTCCATCGCGGAGGTGCCTCACCGGACTCACCGAAAATATCAGCCGCAAACCGGGGTATCTCTCCTTAAGTCGGGCTATCAGTTCGAGCCATGGCGCGGTAATCTCTTCGATCTCGATGCGGCGGCGGGTGAAGAGGGCTGAGGGCTGCTTGTGGCAGTTGGCGACTACCATATTCCTCCCGTTCAGAAAGTAGCAGTAGGAGGTGCCGAAGGTGATGCAGATGGTTCTGCCTCGCTTCGCTACGTCGCGTACACGCTTCGCTATCCGGCGAAATCGTTCGATACTCTCTTCTACCCCGGTCGCAGAGTAGGTGGTGTCTCCCATCCAGGAGTGGATCATACCTCCCCCATTGAAGAGTGTCCCCGCAAATGCCTCGGCAGGATGCTCGCTCAGAAGCACCATCCGAAGCCACTCTGCGATCGATAGCGGATTGTAGAGCACGCCCGACGAGTTGTCAGCATCCCACAGACATTCTCGCATCCGATTGCCGATGTTGTCGACAAAACATGACCCCACCATCAGGATCGGTTCTTCAGGCGTTATGGTCATATCGCTCTTGGCTATCTCTATTTCGGTTCTGAATTTCACGTTTTTCTCCTTTTTTTGTTGTAGTTTTTATTCTCCTTCTTGTCGGAAAGTTCACTCTTGAGTTATATCGCTACAAAAATAATGCTTTTTTTGCTCCTTTCATTTCCAAATCTGAAGTTTTTTTGCGAACTTTGCTATCATCTCATTCTCGATCGGCATGTCAATAACCAATAACCTGTAACCTGTAACCTGTAACCTGTAACCTAAACATCTAACCATATATGAAAAAATTAACTTCTATTGCTCTCTCTTTGGTGGCGGGTGCCTCTTCTATGTTTGGCACCTCCCATCCTAAGGATCATCTCTCGGTAGAACCCCCATGCTGGTGGGTCGGTATGGCATGCGATACGCTGCAACTCACTCTGAATGCCCCCGGTATCTCGGCGGCGGAGTTCTCTCTCGATTATCCCGGTGTCTCCATCTCGGAGCAGGTGACCCCCGATTCTCCCAATTATAAGTTCCTATATTTGGTCATCTCCCGGGAGGCTCAACCCGGTTCGCTGAGGTTCGATTATCGTCTAAATGGCAAGAAGCATAGTTTTAACTATGAACTCAAGGGGCGCGACCGTGCTGCCACCGAGTATAAGGGCTTCGATGCCGGCGATGTGCTCTATCTGGTTATGCCCGACCGCTTCGCAAAGGGTCTCGATGACAAGGATATCAACCTCAAGGGGATGGATTATCCCGTAACGGCTGACCGCTCCAATCCCAATGCTCGCCATGGCGGCGATATGCGCGGATTGCGTCAGCACCTCGATTATATCGATTCTCTCGGCGTTACTGCCATCTGGGTTTGCCCCGTGCTTGAGAATGATATGCCGGGTGGCAGCTATCATGGTTATGCCACCACCGATTATTATCGCATCGACCCTCGATTCGGATCGAACCAAGAGTGGAACGACCTGATCAGCGACGCCCATGCTCGTGGCCTTAAAGTTGTGATGGATATGATCTTTAACCATTCCGGCTCCAACCATCCCTGGATGAAGGATGCTCCCTATCGCGATTGGTTCAACCACCCCGAGGGGGAAACTCTTACCAATTTCCGACTCACCACCGTCCACGACCCCTACGTGTCGGATTATGACCTCGATCATACCACCAATGGCTGGTTCGTGTCCGCCATGCCCGACCTTAATCAGCGTAATCCCCACTTGATGAAGTATCTGATCCAGAACTCTATTTGGTGGATCGAGTCTTCCAAGATCGATGGCATCCGTATGGATACTTATCCCTACGCCGATATGGGTGGGATGGCTTCTTGGGCTGAGGCTGTGATTAAGGAGTATCCCAATTTCAATATCGTCGGCGAGTGCTGGTATGGTAGTGAGGCCGGATCCGCCTTCTGGCAGAGTGGTAGCAAGATCAATCCTGTTGAAACCCACCTCCCCACGGTGATGGATTTCTTCTATGTCATCAATGGTCGCAAGGCTTTCAACGGTCATACTCTCCCCTGGGCTGAGGGTATGAACATCATATACGACCACCTCTCCAATGACTTCCTCTTCCCCGATCCCCAAAAGATCCTTACCTTCCTCGACAATCACGATTCCGATCGCTTCCTCGCCGAAATGCCTGAGGACCTCGGTTCGTGGAAGCAGGCGATCGCATTCCTCCTCACTTCACGAGGCATCCCTCAGATCTATTATGGCACGGAGTTGCTGATGAACGGCTCGAAGGAGGGTAGCGATGGTTATGTGCGTCGCGATATGCCGGGTGGTTTCCCCGGCGATCAAACCAATGCCTTCACTCGTCAAGGTCGCACCGACTTGCAAAACGAAGCCTGGGATTTCTTGTCGCTTATCCTCAACTGGCGCCGTGGCGAAGCACGCGATGTCATCGCCAAGGGTAAACTCAAACACTTCATCCCCCAGACAGGCCTTTACGTCTATCAGCGCAAGTTAGGCGACAAGGAAGTAGTCGTAATGATGAATGGCAGAGATGAAGAGATAGAAGTGGAAATGGATCGCACCGCTGAAGTCCTCCCCATAGGAGCCAAGCGCCGAGACATCCTCACCGGCACCCAAGTGGAAATAGCCCCCACCATGACTTTCGCCCCACGCCAAGTCCAAATCCTCCAAAACTGGTAAACCAATCATCAACCCCTTATAGAGGCTGTATCAAAACCTGATACAGCCTCTAATTTATAATGCTTTTTTTAGTAGCGGAGGTAGTAGGAGATGGGGTCGAGGGTGATGGTGTAGGGCATGCCCGGTTTTTTGGCGGGTTGGCTCTTTTCGTAGTAGAAAGCGTGTTGCCGATCCCAGCTCTTGATCTCTATCATGCGCGTCTCTCCTGCCGGTATCTTGCAGTCGAGTGTCACGTATCGCTTGTGGAGCTGTCGCCCATCCATGGTGTAATAGTCGATATAAAGATTTATCCCCGTCAGTAGCCGATCCGTACCATTCGTTACGAAAAAAGTCTCCGAACCGCTCGACTGCGGTTTGTCATATCCCGCAAAGGTCAACTGACCAATCGTGTAGCCATTGTTACAATCACGACATTGTGACGCCACCATGAAATTACCCTTCGTCAGCGATTCCTCCTTCTCCTGCCTCTTAGCCTCATTCTTATCAACATCAAGTCGATAACCCTTCCGACGCCCCATACCCTCCATGGGCAGCATCAGAACTGCTATCATACATATCATCAATATCCAAGTTTTTAATCTGTTCATATTTTGAGCGTTATATGCCTTTATAACTCAGATCATTACAGATATTCCGCTTCGCGCTTTACACTCTCGGGGTAGACCTTGATCATACCACGCGGCAATGACTCCAACGGATCTTTGACGCTTACCTTCAGCATCCTCCAGAAGGAGGGCAAGATCCAACGTGGATTCAGCGACAACTTTACCTCACGTCGCTTGATCACCATAGAAGCCTCACTCTCCCGATATTCCGCCAAGCATTTTCCTAATTCACCGAAAATACCCTTCTCTTTGTTGCGATAGAGTGCCATCTCAAAACTGCGACTCACTGCCGAGCGATCCAAATATCCGATACAATCCCCAGGAGTCAAACGAACATCCGGACTCTCCACAGCCACGATGTCATAACGATCATCATCCAATGCCGACCGCCTTACCAACACAAAGGTGTCATCCTCCGGAAATTTCCATATCCCCTCCACATCCTGAAGCATATTGCAGTCACACCAGAGCCGTGCCGCACCAAGGTCGCAGATCTCATCTACACCTACCTCACCCCTCGTCACACCCATAGCTGACAGCATCAATATTATCAATACTGCCAACCGACTCGTCAGTATGCCTCCTCGTGATAACATCTATCCCTATTTCGTTGAGAATGTGTATGATATACCCACACTAAGTATCTCCTTGAGCATCAGCTTGCGCCATTTGCTCCCTGCCGGTGGCTCCGCCTTCGTGTCATAGCGTAGATGAGCATAGACCTGAGCTGAAAATAACTTCGAAAACTGGAAGTTTAGCGTATTCTCCCAGTCCCATTGTAGCGACTTATAGTCCGAGAAGAAGAACATTTTGGTGGTATAACTCGTATTCCCCCACATCAGCGCATAGAAATTGACCTCGGCATTGCTACCGATCTCATGCTTCAAACGCTGTCCCGGATCCATACCGATGCTTGCCCTGTCGATCTTGTCGTCAATACAAGTCTTCAAGTTATATGATATCGGAGAAACGGAGGCGGAAAACTTCACCGTTTTATTCTCCTTCTCCTTCGAATAGGTCATACCAAGACCCAAGTTCAACTCTCCCGGTGAGAGGAACGAGGCTGACCTGGTCATCGAATCCGCCGGATAACTATTCAAGAACTGCGTCTTGAATTGTCCCAAGAATGAATAATACCAGTGATTGAACGCCTTGTATCCCAACTTGATGTTGTATTGGAAGAGATCTTGCGACACGGAATATTTGTGATACTCATCGTCGGGCGTCGAGTTGAGACCTAATTTATAGGCGACTGTGCTCTGGAATATAAGTTTCGGATAATACACATTGTTGAGCTGCACATCCCACAAGAAATTCCCCAAGAAGGCAAGGTGGGAGTTTCCACCCTGATACCAGTTGGCAGACACGAATGCCTGCGACAACTGTATGCCGACATTGAAATTATGAAGCCAGTTAATCCTCCCCTTTTGTGCCGTTTCAAGCAGAGTCCCTTCGATCGGTTCGGTGGGAAGGTCCAGGTTCTCCATAAATCCCCTCAACGACATATCATCCTCGGGCAGCTCCGGGCGTGCCGGTAATTTCCAATATGCATACTCGATCTCGGTAGGGGAGTCGAGCATCTGCCGATAGATGAAATCCCGCTCGAAGCGATTGGTGCGAATCACCTTCTCGAGCCAGTCGGGAGTTGCCGACCCGAATGCCACCGGCAGTTCGTTGCGACTCGGCAGGCTGATGCTATCCCTCATTATCGTGTCCTGAGGCGCTGAGAGCGAAGAAACTCTCATCACCGAGTCTCGGTATTCACGAGCCACAATCTCCATCACCTTCGGGTCGGGAAAGTCCCCGCCAAAGCTCGGATCGCTCATTTCGCGATACCCCTCGAACACTCGCGGACGAAGTGGCATATCCATCCCGCCTGAAGCCATGGCGCTCGGCACACCCAACATGCCGATACTCGCCACAGCAAGGATCTGTATAAGTCTATTGGCCATCAGATCATTCTTTTATTACCATATTTGCTTTAGAGTCTTAGCTGCTTTGTTTTCAAAGCTTTATCTACTTCAAGATCTTGTCATATTCGGGCGACTCGATGATGCGAAGTGCCTCTTTGAAGATCGGATCATACTGATTGTAGACCTTGAAGTAGGTGGCTTGACTGTAGGTGTCGCGGCCGATGAGCCCCTTGACTATCATCGCCACCAATTCCTCACTCCTCTTCGCCTCCTCTTCATTGCGCTCCACACCCTCTTTCTCTGCCAAGGCATAGAGATCTTCGAGCATAGCGGGGGTCACCATGAAGTTTGCCACATAGTCCATGTCCGTCTTATACTGCTTGAGCAGATCTTTGCGATGCTGTTCCACATATTTGATGCAATATTGATTGATCACTCCCTTGGCGCTCATGTCGCGATAGTAGGTGGAGAATTTGGTGGTGTCGAGGGGTACGAACACGTCGGGTGTGATGCCACCGCCGCCATAGATGGTGCGTCCCTTCTTGAGGGTTGTCACCTTGAGCGAGTCGATATATTTGATCGAGTCGGCATGGATCAGTTCGCCGCTGTTGAGACGATCCACGATGTCGTGATAATATGTCTCACCCTCTCCCTCGGTGTATGGACGCTGGATGTTGCGCCCCGAGGGGGTGAAATAGTGTGCTATCGAGAGCTTCACCATCGACCCGTCGGGGAAGGGGAAGGGACGTTGCACCAATCCCTTGCCGAATGTGCGACGACCCACCAACACACCGCGATCCCAATCCTGGATCGCTCCAGAGGTAATCTCCGATGCCGAAGCACTGTTCTGGTTGACCATCACCACGATACGGTTACCATCCAAGAGGGGCTTCTTGTCGTAGGGCTTTGCATAGTAGTCATAGCGGGGTGATTTGCGCCCTTCGGTATAGACACTGATTTGACCACGCTCCAGGATCTCATTGAGAATGTCGGTGGCGGCGTTGATATAGCCACCTCCATTGTCGGTGAGGTCGAAGATCAGATTCTGCATACCCGATTTCTTCAACTCATGGACTGCCTTGTAAAATTCATTGAATGACTCGGCGCCAAATCGATTCAGACGCACATAGCCGGTGGTCTTATCGACCATATAAGCTGCATCGATGCTGTAGATGGGTATCTCGGCGCGAGTGATACGGAAGTCGATTGTATCGCTCACTCCGGCACTGCGACGCAATATCTTCACATCAACTTTAGTACCCTTCGATCCGCGCAGTCGCTTCATGATGTCGCTATTCTTCATCTTAACGCCTGCGATAATCGTGTCGTTGACCTTGATGATACGGTCGCCAGCCAGTATTCCTACTCGCTCCGACGGACCTCCACCCACAGTCTCAATCACATAGAGAGTATCTTTGAGCATATTGAATGTGATGCCGATGCCGCTGAAATTACCCTGCAGGGGCTCGTTCATCTCGCGTGTCTCTTCAGCATTAAGATAAGAGGAGTGAGGGTCGAGCTCTTCAAGCATGTGCTTGATGGCATCTTCACAGATCTTCTCTTCATTCACCGTGTCGACATAATATTCGGCGATCAGCCCCTCTACGACACGCAATTTGTTGCCGGGTGTGAAATTATTTTGTGCCGGCATCTGAAGTGCCATTACCCCCATAGCAGCCCCTATGGCTCCGATTGCATATATCAGTTTCTTCATTCTCTTAGTGTTTATGATTGTTTGTCAGGTTCGTTTATGAATGTTTGTCAAGTTGTTTGCTTGCTATAAATTCTGTCGCATCTCTGCCATTGGCTTGCAGTTCGCGCACCATGCTCGAGGAGACGAATCCCAGCTCCGGCAGGGAGGGCATCAGCAGAGTTTCCACCCCCGAGATACGTAGGTTGATTTCCGCCAAGTTGCGCTCATATTCAAAGTCAGCACTGTTCCTCACCCCTCTCACCATATAGTCCGCGCCACATGCTTGGGCGAAGTCGACGGTAAGTCCGCTATATTTCGCCACTTCGACGCGCGGCTCATCGCGATACACCTCGCGAATCTCGGCGAGCCTCCGCTCTAAATCCATGTCGGGCTTGTCGGGGTTGTGTCCGATGCCGATCACCACACTCTCTCCCATGGCAAGCAGACGATCCACTATCGATTTATGTCCTATTGTGAAGGGATTGAACGTGCCCGCAAAGAGCACTTTACTATAGGTCCGTGTCATCTTCTATCACCAAGTTGTCGATTATAAAGTTCTGTCGCTCCATCGTGTTCTTACCCATGTAGAACTCCAGCAATTTGTCGGGAGCATCCTCTTTGCGAAGTTTTACGCGATCCAAACGGATGTCGGGGCCGATGAACTCGGCAAACTCCGCCGCGTTGATCTCACCAAGCCCTTTGAATCGGGTGATATCGGCATTGTTGCCAAGTCGCCCCAACACCTCTTGACGCTCTTCATCGCTATAGCAGTAGTAGGTCTCTTTAGGGCCTTCGCCATTATCCTCCTTCTTCGCCTTGCGGTTGGCATTGCTGCGTCTCACCACTCGCTTGTCTCTCACCCGGAAGAGTGGCGTCTGCAGGATATAGACATGTCCCTTCTTCACCAAGTCGGGGAAGAACATCAGGAAGAAGGTGATAATCAGCAGGCGGATGTGCATGCCGTCGACATCGGCATCGGTGGCGATAATCACCTTGTTGTAGCGAAGTCCTTCGATGCCATCTTCGATGTTGAGAGCCGCCTGCAAGAGGTTGAACTCATCGTTCTTATACACCACCTCTTGGGTCATACCGTAGGAGTTCAGTGGCTTGCCTCGCAGGGAGAACACGGCTTGCGTCTCGGCGTTGCGCACCTTGGTGATGGTGCCCGATGCAGAGTCTCCCTCGGTGATGAAGATGGCGGTGTCTTCGCGAGGATCTTGCTCTAATTCGCCATCGCGATTTCGCTTCAATTTGATCGTGTCGTTATAGTGAATGCGACAGTCGCGTAGTTTGCGGTTGTGAAGACTCACTTTCTTAGCCTTCTCACGCGCCAATTTGGCGATGCCTGCCATCGATTTGCGCTCTTTCTCCGACATAGCCACCTTCGCCAGCATCGCTTCCGCCACATCGCTGTGCTTGTGCAGATAGTCGTCAAGTTCCTTCTTGATGAAGTCGCCGATAAACTTATTGACTGTCAGCGGACTGTCGGGTGCCACCTCTTTGCTGCCCAGTTTCGTCTTGGTTTGTGACTCAAACACCGGCTCCTGGATCCTCACACTCACTGCTGCCACCATACCGTTGCGGATGTCGGAAAATTCATACCCTTTGCCCGAAAATTCCTTGATGGTGCGACTCACATGCTCTCTGAATGCCGAAAGGTGAGTACCACCTTGGGTAGTGTGCTGGCCATTGACGAAGGAGTAGTATTCCTCTCCATTCTGGTCGGTGTGGGTCAGCACTATCTCGATATCCTCTCCCTTGAGATGGATGATAGGATAGAGCGGGGTAGCGGTCAACTTATCCTTGAGCAGGTCGAGAAGTCCATGACGCGACAGGTATCGCTTCCCGTTCAGATAGATCTGCAAGCCGGAGTTGAGATAGGTGTAGTGTTCCACCATCGTCTCCACCGTCTCAAAGTTGAAGCGATAGTTTTGGAAGAGGGTGTTGTCGGGCTTGAATTTCACGAAAGTGCCGTTGGGCTCTTTGGTGTTCTCTTCTTCGGTCTGGCTGATAAATTCACCCTTCTGAAATTCCACCACCACACGTTTGCCATCGCGCACCGAGGCTACGATACAGGTGTCGGACAGGGCATTGACAGCCTTCAGACCTACACCATTCAGACCCACCGATTTCTTGAAGTTCTTGTCGTCAAACTTACCACCGGTGTTGATCTCCGAAGCTACATTTTTTACCTTGCCCAAAGGGATGCCTCGGCCATAGTCGCGTACACTCACCTCCCCATCGTCGCTGATGGTGATGTCGATGCGCTGGCCCATGCCCATGTTAAATTCGTCGATAGAGTTGTCCACCACCTCCTTGATCAGGATGTAGATACCATCATCGGTGTGGCTGCCATCTCCCAACTTGCCGATATACATACCGGGACGCCGGCGGATGTGCTCGTTCCAACTCAAAGTCTGGATTGAGTCGTCGGTATAACTGCCCGCTTCCGATTGCTGTATCTGCTCGGCGGACGCATCGTTCTCTATTGATTCGTTTGTTACCTCGTCGGTGGGGTCTTGGCTGAATAAGTTGTCGCTCATGGAGTATTTGTGGAATTTATCTTGGTGATTGTGGTGATGATGTTTTTATAGAGTTTATCTCATTATAGAGTTTTATCTCAGCAATTTCATATCATCACCAAAACGCAAATTTACGAAATTTCGGCGATATTTCGATTTTTTTTGGCCGTTTTATGTTTTTTATCTCCTTTTTTGCATATTTTTGTAAGTTTAGAGCGCGTTCCTTAAATTTTTTGGGCCGTAGAGGTCGTAGCCTTGAGTCG
>JBJEKI010000089.1:0-10130 GCA_051878555.1 Lepagella sp.
CATTGTGCCCGCTGTGACTTTCAAAATCTGCTCAAAAATATCCGCCTCTACGACCCAAAAAATTTAAGGAACGCGCTCTAAAAGATGGAAAAACGGGGGACGTGGGACTTGTAAATCAGCCGATGGAATCGGCTGACACATTAGCTATCGCGACTTGGCGGGGTCGGGGCTGGCGGGGCAGGGCCGGGAGGAATCGGGGCTGGCGGAGTCTGGCTTTTTGGTTAGGGCTTTTGTGGGGCAGTTGGTTTGGGTGCAGCCGGGGCAGTGGGTGTCGGGGGTCTTTCTTTGTCGTATTAGGGAGACTATTACCCATATAGCCACTAAGAGCAAGATCAGGAAGACTATGGCGTATTGGAGAGAGATGCTCATGGGAGTTAGGAATTAGGAATTAGGAATTAGGAATTAGGAATTAGGAATTTCGATTATGAATTAGGAATTATGCTTTGAGAATTATTTTGGGTTGGCGGAGATACGGCGGTTGGAGTTGTCGAGCATAACGGCACGGGTTATCTCTTGGATCATTTGCTTTAGTTCGGCGATGAATTGAGGGGCGCTGTAGGTGCCACGTTCGATGCTGCGAAGCTTTGACTCCCAGATGCCGGTAAGTTTGGCGCTTTTCAAGAGTTCCTCTTTGATTAGTGAGATTAGTTCTATGCCGGCTTCGGTGGCTCGGAGTGACTTTCTCTCTTGGCGGATATATCCACGTTTGTAGAGGGTTTCGATGATGGCGGCACGAGTGGATGGGCGCCCTATACCATTGGCTTTGAGCGACTCACGAAGTTCTTCGTCATCGACGGTGGAACCGGCAGTTTCCATAGCTTTGAGGAGAGTACCCTCGGTGTAATACTTAGGGGGTTGGGAGGTTTTCTTGCCGAGGAAGGGATGGTGAGGTCCCGATTCGCCGACAGTGAATTGTGGCAACTCCTTGGCATCCGACTCAGCCTCTTTGGCATCCTTGGGGGAATCAGAATCGCGGTTTGCATCCTTGGCAGAGTCCTTGCCTGAATCGTAGACAGCCTTCCAACCGCGATCGGTGATGACACGGCCGGTGGCTTTGAAATTGACCTTATCGACATGAGCAGCCACGGTGGTCTGCTGGAAAATGCAGTCGGGATAGAACACGGAGATAAACCTCAGTGCTATAATATGGAAGGTGCGTTTTTCGTCGAGGGTGAGATTACCGGGGATGCTCTGACCGGTAGGGATTATGGCATGGTGGTCAGTAATCTTGGCATTGTCGAAGACCTTCTTGCTTTTGGGGAGTTTTTTGTCGATAATCGGAGAGACAAGAGGTGCGTAAGGAGCGAGCGAGCGCAAGATAGCAGGACACTTGGGGTATACATCCTCGGGGAGATATGTGGTGTCGACACGGGGGTAGGTGGTCAACTTCTTCTCATAGAGCGACTGGATGGTGCGGAGAGTCAGGTCGGCACTCATGCCATACTTCTTGTTACACTCCACTTGGAGTGAGGTAAGGTCGAAGAGGCGCGGAGGAGCCTCGCGACCCTTTTTCTTCTGCACGTCGGTGATCTCAAAAGGGAGATTTCGGATTTGGTCGATGACCTTCATACCCTCCTCCTCAGAATCGAAAGGCTTGAGTGTAGAGACGAAATTGACATCGCGATACTTGGTACGCACCTCGTAAGAATCCTTAGGAACAAACTCTTCGATCTCCTTCTGACGCTTCACGATCAGGGCGAGAGTAGGTGTCTGGACACGACCTACAGAGAGAATCTGGCGGTTGGTGCCATATTTGATGGTATAGAGTCGAGTGGCGTTGATACCGAGGAGCCAGTCGCCGATGGCACGGCAGAGACCGGCGGTATAGAGAGACTCGAGTTCCGACTGCTGACGTAGATTGTTGAAACCCTCACGGATAGCCTCGTCGGTCATGGAATTGATCCAGAGACGGCGCACCGGTTTCTTACAACCGGCCTTCTGCATGACCCAACGTTGTATCAGTTCACCCTCCTGCCCGGCGTCTCCGCAGTTGATCACCTCGTCGCAGACCTCGATGAGAGACTTGATGACCTCGAACTGACGCTGGATGCCTGAGTCATTTTTCAAGCGAATGCCGAACTTCTCAGGCACCATAGGCAGAAGAGAGAGAGCCCACGATTTCCAATTCGGTTTGTAATCGGCAGGCTCCTTGAGTTCGCAGAGGTGGCCGAAGGTCCAGGTGACACAATAGCCGTTGCCCTCGATATAGCCTTCATGAGATTTGGAGGCACCGAGGATACGGGCGATATCGCGACCGACAGATGGTTTCTCAGTAATGCAGAGTTTCAAAGCTGGCAGGGGGATTTAATTAGGAATTAGGAATTAGGAATGAGGAATGAGGAATTAGCATTCATTATGCGTTATGAATTATGCATTATGAATTGATACCTAAGGATTTTGCTTCATCCCAATATTTATCCATCTCAGGAAGGGAGACATCGGAGAAATTGAGGTTATTCTCCTTAAGGCGCTTCTCGAGGTGGTTGAAGCGGGCGATGAACTTACGGTTGGTATGTTCGAGGGCATTCTCGGGGTCGACACCATATAGGCGAGCGGCATTTATAATAGAGAAGAGGAGGTCGCCGAACTCCGCCTCGAGATCGGCGGGTGCGTCGGCAGCGGACTTCATTTCGGTTTCAACCTCGGCCACTTCCTCCTTGACTTTATCCCAGACATCCTCACGATTCTCCCAATCGAAGCCGACATTAGCCGCCTTCTCTTGGACACGTTTAGCCTTGATAAGAGCGGGGAGAGCCGCCGGCACACCGGAGAGAACAGTCTTATTGCCATCCTTCTCCTTCTGTTTGATCTTCTCCCAGTTTTGAGAGACCTGCTCGGGAGTTTCGGCATCGACATTGCCATAGATATGAGGATGACGGAAGATCAACTTCTTGGTGAGTTTGGTGCAGACATCGGCTAAATCGAAATCACCCTTCTCCTCTGCGATTTTGGCATAGAAAGCGACATGGAGAAGCACATCGCCAAGTTCCTTACAGATATTTGTATTATCGTTGGCGATTAGGGCATCGCACAACTCATAGACCTCCTCGATGGTGTTGGGACGCAGCGACTCATTTGTCTGCTTACGATCCCAAGGGCACTTAAGACGCAGGGTGTCGAGCACGTCGAGGAGCTCGCCCATAGCCTTTAATTTTTCTTCTTTGGTATGCACAGTGGTAATATTAGATTATTGCTTTAAGTCAGAATAACTAACTTATTGAAATATAAAATCTTAAAAGTGGCAATTTAGAGATGATCGATCAGCTCGCGGACCACAGCGAAAGTGTGGGCGGGGGCATCGCTCCAGAAATTTTGATACTGCGAGATATTATCCTCACCGCCGGGCATATCGCTCATGACGCGCACTATCATGAAAGGTACGCCTCGCTTATGGCATGTGTGAGCGATGGCGGCAGACTCCATATCGCAACCGAGGGCATCGTCGAAAGCGCTCTTGATCTTCTTGACTTGCTCAGGCGTAGAGATGAAAGAGTCACCGCTACAGAGGAGGCCGAAGCGTATATCGAGCTCCGAATTGGATGCGATATGATGCATGATGTCAAGACCGGGGTCTGAGGGACGGAAAAAGAGGGGGCAAGAATCTGCTTGACCGGTGATAGTACCTGGGCCGCACCATACATCATGATAAGCGACACGGTCAGCCACAAGAATTGAGCCGATAGCCATCGAAGGGTCGACGCCACCTGCCACTCCGGAGTTAATGATCAGATCGGGATGACAAGTCTCAATGATGTTCCAAGTGCGAAGGGCGGCATTGACCTTTCCGATGCCACACTGAGCCACGATCACATCATGACCGGAGAGGTTGCCCTGATAGATGGTGAAATCATCTATGACTTGTTCCCTACGGGTTTCAAGATGCTGAAGAAGGAGGTTTAATTCCTTCTGCATAGCTACAATTATTGCGATTTTCATAAGAAACTTACTAATATGTTACAAAATTAACAATAAATTTTTTATTTTCGCAGTTAAAACGTCATTGATATTAAAATAACGTGCATCATTGAGATAAAACATAACGAGAAATACCGAAAGGAGTAAACGCCATGAAGAGTATCAAGATATGGAACAATAAAGCATCCGAGCAGCAGCTCGAGCAGTTGAGTCATCGGCTGAAAGAGGGAGAAATCGCGATCATACCTACCGACACGATGTATGCCATCGTGGGAGATGCGCTGAATATCAAGGTGGTGGATCGGATATGCAAATTAAAGAACATCAATCCGGATAAGACGAATCTATCTATCATCTGCTGCGACATTTCAATGGCAGCGGAATACTCGCGGATTGACGACAAGGGTTTCAGATTACTCAAAGAATATTGTCCCGGGCCCTTTACCTTCCTGTTCAAATCAGCCTCTACCCTACCTCGAGCCTTCAAAGGGAGGAAGACGGTGGGAGTCCGCATACCCGACAATCAGTTTGACGTCGAATTGGTAGAACGCATGGGTAATCCGTTGATCACCACGAGTATCGAATATGAAGATGAGGATTATGCCATCAATCCGGAGTTAATATCCGAAGCATACGAAGGGAGAGTGGATATTATGGTAGAGGGAGATTCAGGCACGACCGAAGTGTCGACCATCGTAGACTGCACACTCGATGAGCCTGAGATCATCCGCGAAGGCTTAGGGAAGATGGATTAGCCGACGAAGCAGATTACTACGAAAGAGATAAAGAAAAGGATAATGCAGACGATGGCGCAGATGTCGAGTTTGCGCGAGGCAGCCATGCTCATACGCTTGAGCATGAGCGACATGACGTGGCTGAAAGCGGCGATAAAGCAGAAGAAGAGTGGTATGAGGCTCAACTGCGACAGACCTGCCACAACCGAGAAGATTATCGTGGCGACCACCAAAAGAAGAGCGATAGCAGCGAAGGCTTTGGATTCGGTAACTTTGCCCATGATCAACGATATAATTTAATGCCGTATACATGTCCATCATCGCTGATGGCGAGGAGGACATAGAATCCTACGGGGAGTGCTGAGAAATCGATATTGAGGAGTTGAGTATTTTTGAAATAGCGTTCTTGCACTTTCGAGCCTTGGATGGAATAGACGAAAGCGAGTTGCATTGTCTCGGGGAATGATATGGCGTAATGAGCGCCACCGAGATAAGAGACGACAGGTTTGGTGGGGGCGATAATTTCGTCGTAAGCGGCGAGACGGGCCTCCTCCTCGGCACGAATCTCGGCCAAGAAATTCTCATAAAACTTAAAAGGGATTTCCTCCTCGGGGGCGGTGATGTCGTCGAGTGTATAAGGGCGGAGATAATCGGGAATATATACATCAAACTCGACGGCAGCCGGGAGCATAATAGCGTTGTTGGCACGATCGATTGACTCAATCAGAGTACGATGATCGTCGGAAATGGAGCGGAATTCCGGAGTGTCGTAGGGATTGTTGAGGATATGATCGATAGCCATAGGGAGGTTTTGCCAAGCCTCGATGGCATGCACCGGAGCACGGTGGTCATAACGAATCATCTCGATCTGCAGAGAATACTGCTTGAGGAGATCGAGCATATCCTCGGATATCTTATTCTTGTCGAAGCGCCCGGTGCGGCTATAACCGAGGATGGGGAAAGCCTTATTCTCAGCTGAGATGATAACGTATCCGCCCTTGGGATGATTGTAGATATAGAAGGGTGAGAAGAGGCGATCAGTAGTGAGTTGGCGACCATTCCAAGCCAGAGTAGGCTTGGGGACATAGATGCCGTAGGCTGCATTGAAGAATGTAGCGGCAATCTGAGAGGCTTGCTTTTGCGACACGGTTTCCCCACGAAGATCGAGGGGAAGGAGAGCCGAAGCAATAGTCAGCCAAAATAATAAGATATACTTACAAAAGCGCATCATAATAAGATAACGCGAAAAGCCGGAAAATATTGTTATAATTAGGAATTAGGAATTAGGAATTAGGAATTAAAAAAACGAGTGTGTCAGCGGGGGGCTGACACACTCTTTTTTTAAGAATGGTTATAACGGAGATTACTTTTGATCTTCGGGGAGAATGTTAGGGAGCTCGAGGCCGATATTTTTCTTCTTGTCAACGCTCTTGAGGACAAAACCGAGGAGCAGAGCGATGATACCGAGGCAAGCGAGCATGACCAAAGGCCAAGTATAGTTGTAACTTACAGCTGCTTGTTCAGCAGTCTTTGTACCATCAGCGACAGCCTGCACGATATCGGGGTTGGTCTTGTCGAGGATCTTACCGATAAGCATGGGGAAGAGCCAGAGACCGATGTTCTGGATCCAGAATATGAGAGCGTAAGCCGAACCGATGATCTTGGCATCGACGAGTTTGGGGACACTGGGCCAGAGAGCTGCGGGTACGAGAGAGAAAGAAGCACCGAGCACGAGGATAGTGAGGTAAGCCACCACTACTCCACCGACAGCAGAACCTTTGAACAAGGGGAGGATAAAAGCAAATGTGAGGTGGCAAGCGATAAGGAGGAGCGAACCGAGCACGAGCATCGAAGCCGCTTTACCCTTATAGTCGACGTAATTACCGAGGATAGGAGTGATGCCGACAGCCAAGAGGGGGAATACGGCGAAGATGGCAGCAGCCGACTGACGCATATAACCCATATAGCAATAGGCGACAAGAGCCACAATAGCGAGGCAGAGCATCGAGATCTTCATAACCTTACCCTTGCAGAAATTGCTGGCAAAAGAAGCACCGGCCACTACGATCATGATGACATATTGGATCACGGTCACCACATCAGAAGCCCATACGGAGTCAGCGGGGAGTTCGGAGAAAGTAAGGTTGCATTGAAGCATATTCACGGCATACTTCTGGAAGGGGAAGATGGCGGAATAATAGAGCACACAAAGGAGAGCCACCACCCAGAAAGCCCAGCTGGAGAGGATCTTACCGAGGTCGCTGATACGGAAGGGATCATCCTTCTCTTCAGCCTCACCACTCTGCTTATCGAGGGTACGATCCATAAAGAAATAGACGATGAACATGATAAGAGCTATGAGGAGGAGCACCACGCCGAAGGCAACAGAGCGAGACACACTAACAGTGCCACCGAGGTTAGCGAAGAGGGGCGAGAAGATCATACAAGTGGCAACGCCGAGACGGGCGAGAGCCATCTCCGAGCCCATAGCGAGTGCCATTTCCTTGCCTTTGAACCACTTCACAATACCACGGCTGACGGTGATACCTGCCATCTCGACGCCGCAACCGAAGATCATAAATCCTACGGCAGAGAGCTTGGCAGAGGCGGGCATACCCTCATAGAAGGGAGCTATGCCAAGTTCCTGGAAACCGGGAATATAGTTCAGATTGTCGGTAAACCAACGTTCCAAGCCGCTACCTACGAAGGCATCGGTCAGGGCATAATAATTGATATAAGCACCTACGAGCATCACCGCACCGGAGAGGAGGGCAGTGAAGCGCACCCCCATCTTGTCGAGGATAATACCTGCGAAGATGAGGAAGAAGATGAAAACGTTGAGGAAAGTCTCCGAACCCTGCATGGTGCCGAAAGCGGTGGAATCCCAGCCACGAGTGGACTGGAGCAGGTCCTTGATCGGAGAGAGGATGTCCATAAAGATGTATGAACAGAACATGGCGAAAGCGAGGAGCGCAAGCGCGGTCCAGCGAGCCCAAGCCTTGTCGCGCAGCAACTCCTTGGTTGGGGCGACAGCATTTACGTTGTTATTTCCCATAAGATATGATGTTTTAAATATTATTTCTTTTCATCTTTGGCACGCTGAGCGAATGAAGATACGAGCTTAGCCAGTTCCTGAGGGTCTGCACCAACGAGACGAGTCACCTCCTTGCCCTCGGCATCGAGGAGAATGAATGTGGGCATAGCCTCAATATTATATTGACGAGCGAGATCCTCATTTTGGTCGACATCGACACGTTTGAAATTGAGTACATCGCCATAGTCACTCTGCAGCTTATCGAAGAGTGGAGCAATCTGTCTGCAAGGGCCGCACCAAGTGGCGAAGAAATCGACCACTGTCGGGCGAGCTGCAGTAGAGTCATTAGCCACGAGCGAAACCGTAGGAGTAGCCGAATCGATCGAAGTATCGACAGCCTCAGAGGGTGTGGTATCCTGATCAGCCTGCTTATTGCCGCCTGAGCAAGAGGCGAGGATAACGATGGATAGGATCAAAAAAGAGGATGCAAAACTCTTAAAAAAATTCTTAATCATAATAAAAGAAGAAATATTAGACGGCAAAGATAATGATAATTTACAAAATCTACAAAAAAAGGAGGCTATATAGAAACAGGAAATATGCAAAAAAGGCAGCGTTAAGAGCGCTGCCTTTTGGTGATATCCATATTTTGGATGGATTAGTTGATCTCCTTATTGTGTTCGAGGAGGAGAGTCATCGAGGGACGGTCGCAGATTTCAGCGGGGCCGAAATACTGGATCGGGCCGGGATATTGATAGAGCGTATTGAGAGCGAGAGTCTCACGCATAGAGGCGAACTTGAGGTAAGGACGACCATTGAGGTTGACCAAAGCCTTCTGAATCACGGGCTTCATTTCGCCCTTACGACGCTCCATGTTCATCATCATAGTGATAGGAATACCGCCGGCGATCCAATTTTCAGAGGGCTCGGTGAGGTTGCGAACGCTCGACATATAACCGGTGAGACCGGCATTGATGAGCATAGCAGCATTATAACCGAGAGCATAAGTATAATCGGCGTCGAAGTTGGTGGGGTCAGCGCAACGGCCTTCATAACCGAAGAAGTGGTGCTGAGCGTTGAACTTGCCGCTATATTCGCCGGCAGCAGCCATCTCCTCGAGACGTTTAGCCACCATCTCAGATAGGAGGCTTTCAGTTTCGATAAGAGAAACCTGCACATTACCATGGCTATCGCGGTCGAGACTAAGCTGGAGAGCGATGTTCTTGGGGAGGCTGTGATAGAGGGCAGCATTTACGGGAGAGAGATAAGAGTGGATGCACTCGAGCTTTTCGAGTTCTTCCTTGCTTGCGATCTCCTCGTTATGCTCCTCGATCACGTCGTTGAGTTCGCTGATTAGAGCCTTCATAGAGGGGATGAACTCTATAAGGCCTTCGGGCACGAGTACAGTACCGAAGTTCCAGCCGAGTTTAGCGCGCTCAGAGATAACGTAGCAGATGTAGCTTACGATGTTGTCGAGAGTCATGCGCTTAGCTTGGATTTCCTCAGAGATAAGGCAGATGTTGGGTTGAGTCTGGAGAGCGCACTCAAGAGCGATGTGAGAAGCGGAGCGACCCATGAGCTTGATGAAGTGATAATACTTCTTGGCAGAGTTGCAGTCGCGCTGGATGTTACCGATTACCTCGCTGTAGACCTTGCAAGCAGTGTCGAAGCCGAAAGAGGTCTCGATCCAAGCATTCTTAAGGTCACCGTCGATGGTCTTGGGGACACCGATAACTTGGACGTTGGCACCAATATTCTTGTAATACTCGGCGAGCACGGCAGCGTTGGTGTTGGAGTCGTCACCACCGATGATAACGAGAGCGCGGATGTTGAGTTCTTTCAAGATCTTGAGACCCTCATCGAACTGCTCGGGCTTTTCGAGCTTGGTACGTCCTGAACCGATGATATCGAAACCGCCGGTGTTGCGATAATCCTTGATGATACCGGCAGTAAGTTCCATATATTGATGGTTGATGAAACCAGAGGGACCCATAAGGAAGCCATAGAGGCGGTTCTCCTTATTGAGATATTTGAGACCATCGAAGATACCGCTTACCACGTTGTGACCGCCGGGGGCTTGACCGCCGGAGAGGATGATACCTACGTTGAAAGGCTCGTCGACGCGAGCGGGAGCATCGTCATGTTCGAACTCAACGACAGGCATACCGTAAGTATAGGGGAACAACTCCTTGATTTCTTTCTGGTTAGCCACAGATTCAGTAGCCTCACCTACCTTAACTTTTACCGATCCTTGGAGGACTTTAGGAAGTTTAGGCTGGTACTCAGCCCTAACCTTCTGAAGCGCACTTTTTTTCATAAAATTATATGGGTTATTGTCATATTAGTTTCTGACTGCAAAATTAATGAAAATATTGCAGTTTTTGGACAAATAAAGTCAAAAAAATTGATACTCGGCGATATTTTTCAAGAACTTTTCAGCATTTTCG
>JBJEKI010000090.1:0-10107 GCA_051878555.1 Lepagella sp.
GAATGGGTGTTTTTCAGCGAGAAAAACACCCATTTTGACCCATAGGCCTTTTTTTTGTGTGGCTTGGTTCCGTGAGAGAGCTTCAGTTCTCTTTTGCTCCCTTTTTGTGTGGCTTGATTCCGTGAGAGAGCTTTAGCTCTCTTTTGCTCCATTTTTGTGTGGCTTGGTTCCGTGAGAGGGCTTTAGCTCTCCCCAAATGCGGGCAAAGCCCCTTTTTTTTCTATTTCTTACTCGTTTTTGATACTTTTGCATGAGGGGTTATCTTTCTCTTTTATTGATAGTTATCCCTTCTTTGGATTGGTTTTAACGCCCTGACGTTTCGACAGATCTCTCCGTTCGATAAATTATACGCAAATATCATACCCTCCGCCGATATTTTCTTGTCGCCCGGTTTGTGTCTTTCAAGGTAGGGGAGTACTCTCTTGATGTCTCGATTTGTTAATTTTGCAAATTGGTCAAATTGGGACATTTTGTTTTTGCCTCATCATCCGGATTTCACCTGTTTGCATTTTCAAATGTGCAATTACAAATCATTTGCGTGATTTACATTTATCAATTACATTTACGATTCGATTCTGCAAACAAGGTACACCCCAACGGTGTTGCAAATTATAAATTAAGGATTATAAATTAACAATTATATGCTATTTAAAATTGCAAAATATGGTCGTTAACATTTATTTACATACGATATATATGGTTGATAATAAGTGATTTATGTCTAAATATTAAAGTATTTTTTAAGAAAATAGCGTGTGTTTCGCCCTGTTGCTATGCTCTGATTCAGGCTTATAGCTTTATTATATCTATATAAGATAGTTAGCAAATTCTCCCTATATATCCCTTTAAGAAATATCTTTGGGAAATGAAAACAATGACGATCACACCTTTTTAGCTTTTTATGTTTGTATTTGTTTCTTTTTGTGAATATACATTTGTAATTTACAAATTAAAATATTACCTTTGTAATTGCAATTACAAATCTAAATTTCGCTTATGGATGTCGATAATGTAGCAATTCGTCTAAAAGGGTTTATCGAGTCTCGTGGCTTGACCCACTCACAGTTTGCTGACACCTGCTCCATCCCCCGCCCTACTCTCTCTCAGCTGATGAGTGGCAGAAATAAGAAGGTGAGCGATCTGGTTGTCGGTCAGATCCACAAGGCCTTCCCTGAACTCTCTGTGCTTTGGCTTCTCTTTGGCGAGGGTGAGATGATTGATAATTCTGCCAACTCATCACAGACCGTTGGTGAGAAGTCGCTTTTTGACGATGAGATTCCGGAATTGATGGGTGTCTCTCCGTCAACTCCCACTCGTTCGAACGTCAGCGGCTTAAACACCCCCTCGCAAGTGGCGCAAAATATTGATTACAAACGAGTTGATTACGAATCAAAAATAGCCGAATTACAAATGCAAATAGATAAATTACGCGCTAATCCGCGTAAAGTTTCGCATATCACCGTCTATTATGACGATTCCACCTTCGAAACTTTCTATCCCCAGGCCAGATAGGTGGATATCTGAATTTTTTCTCTCTCCCACTCTTGGTGTCAGCTTGGTTCTTGTATGAGCGCTTTAGGTCTCCCTCTCGCTGCTGTCGGATCCATTTCTTCACGATTTTTCGATGGCTCTCTCTCTCCGTCGCAGATATCAATTTATTTTGTTCTTTTTGGTACTTTTCGTAAATTTTAAAACCTCATATACTATGCTTAAAAATTCATATATAAGTAAATTACGTCTGGTTTTTAGCAATGCTTTAATAGTATCATTCCTAATAATACTATTGTCTAATTACAACACTCTTGCACAAGAGGCTATTCGTCCTGTTTCTGAAGATATTTCTTCGCCGGTGGTCGACTGCTCCACAGGTTCCGCCACTTTCTCTCTCTTTGCTCCCCGGGCCTCTTCTGTTTACCTCGTTGGCAATATTTTGCGAAATCAGTTTACCCTCGATTCCCTCGGAAATAGAGTGCATATTAATGAATTAAAAATGAATAATAATGAGGGCTTCTGGAGCGTCACGATCCCCTCTCTCGTGCCCGATATTTACTGCTATAAGTTTGTAGTCGATGGTGTCGAAACCCTCGACCCTCACAATTCTTATACCATACGCGATGTGAAGTCGGTGTCAAGTGTCTGCTATGTTCCCGGTCAGATCTCTGACCTCTATATGACGAAAAATGTGGCTCATGGCACTCTCCGATATATGTGGTATCATTCCAAGTTTCGTGACACTGATCGACGCCTGATGGTCTATACACCTGCCGGCTATGAAACTTCTGATCGCTATTATCCGGTGCTTTATCTCCTCCATGGCATGGGTGGCGATGAAACCGCCTGGGTAACTCAAGGTCATTCCGACAGAATCCTCGACAACCTGATTGCCGCCGGCATGGCGAAGGAGATGATTGTCGTAACACCTAATGGCAA
The DNA here is from genome assembly GCA_051878555.1 of Lepagella sp. Taxonomy (GTDB): domain Bacteria; phylum Bacteroidota; class Bacteroidia; order Bacteroidales; family Muribaculaceae; genus Lepagella. The sequence continues at coordinate 2,431 of JBJEKI010000090.1, forward strand.
TATGTCGCGTGATGCTGCTCCGGGTGATGACATCCTCGGCTACGGTGCCCAACCGGAATTTTACCTCCCCAACACCATGGATGGCGTATATGAGGAATATTTCCGCGAGATTGTGGATTTCGTAGATAGTAATTTCCGCACCATTCCGACACGCGAGGGACGTGCCATCGCCGGTCTGTCGATGGGTGGTTTTCATTCTATGATGATCTCTATCAATTATCCCGACCTCTTCGGGGCTGTGGGTATGTTCTCTCCAGCTGTCATACCCACGGAGTTCGTAAAAATACTCCCCGATGTATATATCGAGCATTTCGAGAAAATCAAGGCGCTGAGCGACCGCGGCTTGAACCCCTTCGTGATGATGATAGGACGCGAGGACTTCCTCTATAACTCCAATGCAGACTTTCGCGCCAGATTAGACACGATGGCTATACCTTATACCTATATTGAATCTGATGGCGGACATGAGTGGAGCAATTGGCGAAGATATCTCACCGATTTCCTTCCCCTTCTGTTCAAATAAGGAACGCGCTCTAAGCATTACTGTTTAAATAAACCCTACCATACAAATACTGAAAGGAGGCTCTCGCCTCCTTTTGCTATATCATCCCCTCATCCACTCATTCCCTTATCCCCTCATCCCTTCATCCCCTCATTCCTTCATCCACTCATCCACTTATCCACTCATTCCCTCATCCCCTCATTCACTTACTTCGAAGGCTCGGTTGCACCTATCGCTCTGAGCCTTTCTGTCATCTTTGCCTCTTGCGGATTGTCGCAAGGATGCCAAAATTCTATCCCCTCTATCCCATCGGGAAGGTATTGTTGCTCTACATAGTGGTTTGCATAATCATGCGAATATTTATACCCTTCGTGGTAGCCTAATTCTTTCATCAGTTGAGTGGGAGCATTGCGCAAATGCAGCGGCACAGGTAGGTTGCCGGTCTCTCTTACATTCTCCAAGGCGGCATCGATGGCTAAGTAGGCACTGTTGCTCTTGGGAGAATTTGCCAAGTAGATGGCACATTCGGAAAGTATTATTCTTCCCTCCGGCCAACCTATTTTTGACAATGCGTCGAAAGTGGCATTTGCCAGCAATAAAGCGTTAGGATTGGCCAGCCCGATATCTTCGGCGGCGAGTATCACCAATCGGCGTGCGATGAATTTAGGGTCTTCACCCCCTGCCACCATTCTTGCCAACCAATAGACTGCTGCTTGAGGGTTGCTCCCCCTTACCGACTTGATGAAGGCGGAGATGATATCATAGTGCATCTCCCCATTGCGGTCGTAGGCTGCCGGGTTCTCTTGCAGGCTCTCGGTAACTCTCTTATCGCTGATTACCATCTTCTCCCCTTCGGGGGTCGACTGCTCGATCAGGTCGAGTATGTTGAGGAGTTTGCGTGCATCCCCTCCCGCATAGCGGTAGAGTGCCGTGGTCTCTGCCACCTCCACCTCTCTGCCGGCGAGAATCTCATCCTTGCTCAGTGCTCGCTCCAAGAGCTGCTTCATTCCCACGCTATCTAAGGATTTCAACGTATATACTTGTGCTCGTGAGAGTAACGGTCTGATCACCTCAAATGAGGGGTTTTCCGTCGTCGCACCGATCAGTGTCACCACTCCCTTCTCTACTGCTCCTAATAGCGAGTCTTGTTGCGACTTGTTGAAGCGATGGATCTCATCGATGAAGAGTATTGGTCGCCCTTTGGTGAAGAGGCTTCGGCTGTCGGCCTCGGCACGCTCCAGGGTTTCCCTCACTTCCTTCACACCTGAGGTCACCGCCGACAAGGTGTAAAAGGGGGATTCGGTGCAGTTCGCCACGATCCGCGCCAAGGTGGTCTTCCCGACTCCGGGTGGTCCCCACAATATGAAGGAATTGACATATCCCGCTTCGATCATCTTGCGGATTATGCCGTTCTCGCCCACCAAATGCTCTTGCCCGATATAATCCTCAAGTGTGTTGGGACGCAACCTCTCTGCCAAGGGTATATTCCTGATATTCATATCTTTTAATTCAATCGTTATCGTCTCTTCAGTATCTCGATGACTTCGTCGAGGTCGACATCTGCCAAGGTGCCGACTATCCGGTCGCTATATGGGGCAATGCGTTCCGCCGGAAGGGTGGTGGTAAGACCCACCACGTATGCTCCCGCCGATCGTCCCGCCTTAACACCCTGAGCCGAGTCCTCAAAAACTACACAATTCTTCGGCGACACACCGATCTTCTTCGCTCCGAGCAGGTAACCCTCCGGATCGGGCTTTGAGCGACTGATGTCGTTGGCGGTGATGATATGTGCAAAGTGGCTCTCCAAGTCGGGAAGCTCTTCGCGTAGATGCTTCATCTTCAGATTGTTGCTGCTGGTCACGAGCACGGCATCGATGCCCCGCTCATTGAGCGCACAAAGCATCTCGGCAGCCCCCGGCAGCATCTCATAGCGCATCTGCTGCTCCTGCTCATTCAGCATATCGATCACTGCCCCATGCAGCGACTCGGGATAATGGCTCGTCAGGATCTCCGGAAGTGTCTGACCTTTGATCTTGATGGCGAAATTCTCAACTCCGGTGGGGTAGCACCGATCGATCTCGCTCCAAATGCGGGTATACTCCCGCTCGCTGTCGATCAGCACACCATCCAGGTCAAATAAGACCCCGACCTTGATATTATATTTACTTTCTGTCATAATTATCTTTTCAAGCGGATATTGCGTTTAATCGATGCCCCATATCTATCTAACGCCAATTATCCCCTAAAAGTATTTTAACGCGCGTTCCTTAAATTTGCTTTTCTCCCAAATTGTTGGTAAATTTGTAGTTCGTTAGCCAAGTCGGCTTATTTTTACACATATTATCGTGTTTAAGGATATAACTATACGCATCTCTCCACGCCAGGCTGCCTCCCATGCCGAACTGCTTGCCGAGGCTGCCCGTGTCGCTCGTGTTTCTCCCCGTGAGATCCACGACCTCTGCATCGTGCGCCGTTCGGTCGACGCGCGCAAGCACCCTGTGATGCTTAACTTGTCCCTTCGTCTCGCTTTAGGCGATGACCGCCGAGTGGCTCCCATCATCTCTCCCATCTCTTTCTCTCCTCTCCCTGACGATGTGCCGGTAATCATCATCGTCGGCGCCGGACCCGCCGGACTCTTCGCAGCTCTCAAGGCGATTACCCTCGGTTTGCGTCCCATCATCTTCGAACGTGGCCGCGATGTCGATGCCCGTCGCCGGGACCTGGCGCAAATCTCTCGCCAAGGGGTCATCAACCCTGTCTCTAATTATTGCTTCGGCGAAGGGGGCGCAGGCGCGTATAGCGATGGTAAACTGTTTACTCGCAGCAAGAAACGTGGTTCGGTGGAGGAGGTGCTACAGATTTTCGTGCAGCACGGTGCCGACCCCTCGATCCTGGTCGATGCCCATCCTCATATCGGTAGCGATCGTCTCCCCCATATCATCAAGAGTATCCGCCATACCATCCTCTCTTGTGGCGGAGAAGTGCATTTTGAGGCACATGTCGACGACCTTATCATCCAAGATGGCAATGCCGTCGGTGTCACCGTAGCCGGCACTCCTCATTATGCTGACGCTCTCATCCTCGCCACAGGACATTCCGCTCACGATACCTTCCGCACCCTCCATCAGCGTGGTGTCGCTCTCAGCGCCAAGGGTATCGCCGTCGGTGTGCGACTTGAGCACCCGCAGCACCTCATCGATTGCATCCAGTATCATAATAAGGCGGGACGTGGCGAATACCTCCCCGCTGCCGAGTATGCTTTCGTGACTCAAGCCGACGGACGTGGCGTATATTCCTTCTGTATGTGTCCCGGTGGAGTGGTGGTGCCTGCTGCTGCCGCCGAGGGTGAACTCGTGGTCAACGGAATGTCGGCATCGGCTCGTGCCGGCCGTTTCGCCAATTCCGGCATGGTGGTAGAGATTCGCCCCGGCGATTTCCCAGAGTTTGCCGACAAGGGTCCCCTCGAGATGCTCGCTCTCCAGGAGTGGCTCGAACGCCGTTTCTTCGAAGCGGCTGACCATACGATCGTAGCCCCGGCTCAACGTATGCTCGATTTCGTTGAGGGCAGATTATCCTCTACCCTCCCCGCCACTTCTTATGCCCCCGGCATCCGCTCTGCCGATTTCAACACTCTCCTCCCTCCATTCATCGCCTCACGTCTCGCCGCCGGCTTCCGCGAGTTCGGCAGAAAGGCGCGTGGATTCCTCACCAACGATGCCACCATGATCGGCCTCGAGTCGCGTACATCCTCTCCCATACGTGTCGACCGCGACAACGATTCTCTCTGCTCTTGCAACATCGCCCACCTTTTCCCCGCCGGCGAAGGTGCCGGTTATGCCGGAGGTATCGTCTCTGCCGCCATCGACGGTATGCGCTGCGCTCAAGCAGCCCTTTTTTCTCTATCCTCTACTCCATAACCTGTAACCCGTAACCCATAACCAAGGATAATGACAATACTTAATATAGAAACTTCCGGCAAGATCTGCTCCGTGGCGATCACCATGGATGGCCAACTCGAGATGCAACTCGACGACTCCGAGGGTATGCAACATGCCAATAAATTGGCTCCCTTCGTCGACCGCTGTATGCAGGAGCTGACACGCCGCGAGATCCCCCTCGATGCAGTGGCGGTGAGCATTGGCCCCGGCAGTTACACCGGGCTTCGCATCGGTCTCTCCCTCGCCAAGGGGCTCGCATTCAGTCTCGGAATACCTCTCATCGGAGTCGATACCCTCAAGATACTCGCCGTAAAGGCTATGTTCCGCTCGATGGATTGGAGTGCCGAGGAGATACTTGTGCCTATGATCGACGCCCGTCGTATGGAGGTGTTCACCGCCCCCTACGATTTCTCGCTTCGCCCTCTCGCCGAACCGGGTCCTATGATCCTCGATGCCGACTCTTTCCGTGACCTCCTCGACGCCGGTCGTCAGCTCTATTTCTTCGGCGATGGCGCTGAGAAGGCTAAGGAGGTTATATCCCATCCTAACGCTCATTGGATCGATGGTCTACTCCCGCAAGCCAAGGATATGCTCGCTCTCTCCGAACTCGCTTTCCGTCGACAAGAGTTCATCGACATCGCATACTCTACTCCTCATTATCTTAAAGCTTATCAGACCACTAAGCCCAAAAATTCGGTGCTCGGTCGCTAACCCCAACCCTATAGATTATGCTTCCTTATAACACTGATATGGAACCGGTGCTTCTGCCGGAGTTCGGACGCAATATCCAGCGTCTCGTAGATTATTGTGTCACCATCCCCGATCGCGAGGAGCGTACTGCCTGTGCTTACGCCATCGCCGACACCATGGCGGGGCTTTTCCCCGACCTCGTCGGCGTGAACCAAGACTATTCCAAGATCTGGGATCAGATCAACATCATGTCGCGTTTCGAACTCGACATCGATTTCCCCTGCGAGGTGATCACCGCCGAGAAGATGAACCCTACGCCCAATCCCCTCCCTTACGGATCCTCTTCCATCCGATTCCGCCATTATGGCAAGAACATCGAGAAGATGATCGCCGTCGTTGCTGACCTCGAAGATGGTGAGGAGAAGGATCTCCTCATCTCCATGATCGCCCACCACATGAAGAAACTCATGTTGCAACATAACAAGGAGGGTGTCGACGATGCCAAAATCCTCCGCGATCTCGCCCTCTATTCCGGCGGCAAGATCCAACTCGACCCCGACACCTACCTCCTCCATGAGTTCAAAGAGATACCTATACCCACAGCCACGCAGTCGCGTAGCAAAAAGAAAAAAAGAAAATGAGCAGCTTTATTGTCGAGGGTGGTCACCCCCTAAGTGGCGAAATCCGTATCAAGGGAGCCAAAAATGAGGCTCTCGAAGTCATCTGCGCCGTGCTCCTCACCCCAGAGAAGGTGGTTATCTCCAACCTCCCTCATATCTCTGACGTGAGAAACCTCATCTCGCTACTCGCTGATATGGGTGTAAAGGTGAATTATCTTTCGCCATCAGAGGTGGAGTTCCAAGCAGACTCTGTCGACCTCTCTTATATCCTGAGCGAGGAGTATCGCCGCAAGTCTGCCGCTTTGCGCGGATCGGTGATGGTGATGGGACCTCTATTGGCGCGCTTCGGAAAGGCCCTCATGCCTCGGCCGGGTGGCGACAAGATCGGTCGTCGCCGTCTCGACACCCATTTCATCGGTTTTCAGAACCTCGGCGCTACTTTCTCTTACGCATCCGATTCTCACACCTACACCATCTCGGCTCCCCCCGAGGGGCTCAAGGGGTGCTATATGCTCCTCGATGAGGCTTCTGTCACCGGCACCGCCAATATCGTCATGGCGGCCGTATTGGCACATGGTGTCACCACAATATATAATGCCGCATGCGAACCTTACATCCAGCAGCTCTGCCGCTTGCTCGTGCGAATGGGCGCTCGCATCGATGGCATCGGATCAAATCTCCTTACCATCACCGGCGTCGATTCCCTCGGCGGTGCTCACCATACGCTCCTCCCCGACATGATCGAAGTCGGTAGCTTTATCGGTATGGCTGCCATGACCGGATCAAACCTCCTCCTCAAGGATGTCGGCATCAACGACCTCGGCATGCTCCCCTCCGCTTTCCAACGCATCGGCATAAACCTCGACATCGAGGGCAATGATATTCGCGTCAATCAGAAGGAGATTTATCAGATTGAGGAGTTTATCGATGGCTCAATCATGACCATCGCCGACGCCCCATGGCCAGGTCTCTCCCCCGACCTCCTCAGCATATTCCTCGTTGTCGCTACCCAAGCCAAGGGCTCACTCATCATCCATCAGAAGATGTTCGAAAGCCGTCTATTCTTCGTCGATAAGTTGCTCGACATGGGAGCGAGGGTAGTGCTCTGCGATCCTCACCGCGCTGTCGTAATCGGTGCCGGAAAGTTCAACGCTCTCCGCGCCACCGACATGGTGTCGCCCGATATCCGTGCCGGTATAGCCATGCTCATAGCTGCCCTCGGCGCAAAAGGCACCAGCCGAATCCAAAACATCAACCAAATCGACCGCGGTTATGAAGATATCGAAGGACGACTCAACAATCTCGGCGCCAAAATCCTTAGAGTAGACTGATCATTCCCGATTATTTACATTATGATAAAACGTGAAGATATAATAGAAATAGGTGAGTTCATCAAAACTCACGGCATATTAGGCGAAATGACTACACTCCTCGACGTAGATGAGGATTTCGTCAGAGATGGCTGCCCCTTTATCGTCGATATCGATGGAATTTTCGTTCCTTTCTTCGCCGACTCCATGCGTTCCAGATCGGCTCATTCTTCCCTAATCCATTTACAAGGTGTCAAAACCGATGTCGATGCCAAGCAATTCGTCGGCAAAACCATATACGCCCGTCGTAGCGACCTCCTAAAGTATTGGGATGAGGAGGAGCTCGAGGAACAAGACGACCTCGTCGGTTATTCCATAGTAGATACCAAACTCGGCTCGATCGGTGAAATCGTCGACATCGACGACTCCACTGCCAATGTCCTCTTCGTGGTTAAAGATCATTCCGGCGAGGACTTTTACATCCCGGCTGTCGATGAGTTCGTCGTCGACATCGATGCCGAAAACCGCATCATCACCCTCACCCTCCCCGAGGGCCTGGTCGATTTAGAGCGCGTTCCTTAAATTTTTGGGGTCGTAGAGGTCGTAGCCTTGAGTCG
>JBJEKI010000091.1:0-2448 GCA_051878555.1 Lepagella sp.
TCGACTCAAGGCTACGACCTCTACGGCCCAAAAAATTTAAGGAACGCGCTCTATAAGAGGTAGGATGCGCTCTTATTTTGACAGGAGGTCGACGATGCTCGCAGCGTCATAGCCACAGTCATGGCGCAGTTCGGAGACTGTGCCTTGCATCACCCACTGATCTTTGATGCCAAGGGTGACAACCGGTGTGCTGAAGCCATTGGCGGCAATCCATTCCTCGACAGCCGTGCCGAATCCACCTGCCACGATGCCATCTTCGATGGTGACAATCTTCTCATAGCGTTTCACTATCCGTTTCAGAGCATCCTCATCGAGGGGCTTCACCCATATCATATCATAATGATCGACATATACATCTTTGGATTTTAGCTGCTTGATAGCCTCTACCGCCTCATAGCCGATCGGTCCGACTGAGAGAATGGCTACCTTGGAGCGGGAGTCGTCGCTGAGTTGTCGCGATTTTCCCGGTTCTGTCTGCCGGAAGGGTGTGCACCACTCGGTGGTGTTGCATTTGCCACGAGGGTAGCGGATGGATAGCGGACCGGTCCAGGACAATGAAGAGTACATAATATTGCGTAGGGTAGCGGCATCCATCGGTGCGGCGACTTTCATCCCGGGGATGATCCGCAAGTAAGGAATATCGAACATGCCGTGGTGGGTGACCCCATCTTCACCGACGATGCCGGCGCGGTCGATACATAAGGTGACCGGAAGTCCCTGGATTGCCACATCATGGATGATGTTGTCAAAACCTCGTTGCAGGAAGGAGGAGTAGATTGCTACAAAAGGCCGTTTGCCTGCCACGGCAAGTCCTCCGGCGAATGTTACGGCATGCCCCTCGGAGATGCCGACATCAAACATGCGGTTTGGAAATTGCGACATCAGGTTCATCGATGTGCCAGAGGGCATAGCTGCGGTGATGCCGACGATCGACTCATCCTTTTCGGCAAGTTCCACCAAGGTCTCACCGAACACTCTCTGCCATAGTGGGGGAGTATTGTCACTTTTCTTACTCTCAGACTGGCGCTTGGCGGTGTCGGGGTCGAACTTGCCGGGAGCATGCCATGGTGCCGGATTCTCTTCGGCTGCGGCATATCCCTTGCCCTTGCAAGTGTGAAGGTGGAGGATGCGAGGACCCTTCATCTCCTTAATATCTCTCAATACTTTTACAACCTTTGTAACGTCATTGCCATCGAATGGTCCGAAATAGCGGATGTTGAGCCCGTCGAAGATGTTTTGACGTTGCGCCACCAGCGACTTCAAGGCGTTGCTGAAACGCAACATAAGCCCCTTACCCTTATCGGCGATGAGACCATGCTTACGCATCATGGTGTAGAGTTTGAACCTCAGACGGTTATAGCTTGCCGATGTCGACATGTCGGAGAGATACTTATGAAGTGCTCCGACATTGGCATCGATCGACATATTATTATCGTTGAGTATTATAAGGAGATTATTGTCATTTTGCGACGTGTTGTTAAGTCCTTCGAAAGCGATGCCATTGCTGATAGAGGCGTCGCCAATGAGGGCTACAGTCTTTCGATCCTCATTGCCGGGGGTGTTCATATCGGCGATAGCCATGCCGAGAGCCGCCGAAATCGAATTGCCGGCATGTCCGCACATGAAGGTGTCATACTCGCTCTCGAATGGGAATGGAAAACCGCTGATGCCATTCTTCTTACGCTGATTCTTAAACGCCTCGAAACGCCCCGTGAGTAGCTTATGTGCGTATGCCTGATGTCCGACATCGAACACGACACGATCTCGCGGAGTGTCAAATACATAATGGATAGCCACGATGATATCCACTGCACCCATGCTCGATCCGAAGTGCCCCGGATTCGTCGACAGATTGTCTATCAGATAATTCCTTATCTCCTCGCACACTGCCGGGAGCTGAGATACTTCCAGTTCCTTCAGATCTTTCGGACTCTTGATCCGGCTCAGCAGTGGATAGGATGTGGGAGCGGAGCTTGAGGATTCTATAGATTTTTGAATCATTTCTTGCGATTTTTATCTTCCTTGACTACATATTTGCGATAGAGTGGCACGAAGATGATCACGCCTGCCATCACGATGAGAAGAATATTATATAATGTGACACTACTCTTGGAGAGAATCAACCAGGCCATCCAGATATAGACCAATGCCAAAAAGATAAATCCCAAAAGGGTGGATTTCTTCATCTTTCTTTTCGATTTAGGAGTTCAATCAGTTGATTTAGTAGCTATATTGGGTTTGCATACTCCGACTCCCTGTTCATGAAATTCGGAATATTAAGCAAATATAATAAATTTCTGCCATATAATCTGCATCATTCAGCAAATTTATAATCGCTCTCTACCTTTTTTACATTATTGTAATCTCTTTTTTAGGAGGATATAAAAAAATTTTTATACCTTTGCATTTCGTATGAATTTACGTGTAAGAGCGTGTTCCTTAAATTTT
>JBJEKI010000092.1:0-2417 GCA_051878555.1 Lepagella sp.
ATTCTCACAGATTTTTCATCATTCTGCCCTCATTCTCAGTTTTTTGTTGTATCTTTGCTAAATAATTATCAAGGAATGGAAACAGTAAATAGACTACTTCAGGAGAAGATTACTGCACGAATCGCACCTAATAAAGCGGTGTTGATTTTTGGTGCTCGTCGTGTTGGTAAAACGGTAATGATGCGTAATATTGTGGACAACTATTCAGGAAGGACGATGATGCTCAATGGTGAAGACTACGATACATTAGCCTTGTTGGAGAATCGCTCAATTGCCAATTATAGGCATTTGTTGGATGGTGTTGATTTGCTGGCTATAGATGAGGCACAGAACATACCACATATCGGTAATATTCTGAAATTGATAGTTGATGAAATACCTGGAATAAGAGTCTTGGCAAGTGGTTCTTCGTCGTTTGATTTACTGAATAAGACAGGTGAGCCGTTGGTTGGTCGTAGTACGCAATTTATACTTACACCTTTTTCGCAACGTGAAATAGCACAAATAGAAACCCCATTGGAAACTCGTCAGAATCTCGAATCCCGTTTAATTTACGGTTCATATCCCGAAGTAGTAATAATGGAGAATTATGAACGTAAAACAGACTATCTGCGCGATATTGTAGGTGCATACCTGCTTAAAGATATCTTGGCAATCGATGGCTTAAAAAATTCGAGAAAGATGCGCGATTTGCTACGATTGATAGCATTTCAGTTGGGTAGCGAGGTCTCTTACGAAGAGTTGGGTAAACAGCTGGGCATGAGCAAAACAACAGTTGAAAAATATCTTGATCTCTTGGAAAAAGTCTTTGTTATATATCGTCTTGGGGCGTATTCACGCAATCTTCGCAAGGAGGTGACGAAAGCAGGAAAGTGGTATTTCTATGATAATGGCATTCGAAATGCGATTATAGGAGCTTTTGCCCCATTGGCCATTCGACAGGATGTCGGTGCATTGTGGGAGAACTACATCATCGGAGAGCGTCGTAAAGCGAATTTCAACGAAGGGCTGCCAAAAGAGTTCTATTTCTGGCGTACTTACGATAAGCAAGAAATAGACTTGATTGAAGAGAGTGCAGATGGTTTGACTGCTTTGGAGTTCAAATGGGGAAACAAAATGCCTAATGTCCCGAAAGTGTTTCAAGAAGCATACCCACACGCAAAGTTTCATGTCGTAAATAGGGAGAATTATTTGGAGTTTGTGTAAAAACGCGCTCTTAACAAAACTCCCACTCAGCCATAGTCCAAAACGAAGTTACCATGACCGACATCTTCTAAGGAACGCGCTCTTAAAGACGTGAAACCTCAATTCTTTGTTGTTTCACGTCTAATCAATGCTCTAAAGAAATCTTTTGAGGATAAAATTTAATAAGGTTATAGGGTCAGGAGGATTTAACCCTATAACCTTATAACCGGTGCAAAGCGCATCAGGGCTTCTGCGAACGATGCTTCAGCTCGTTGTAAGCCGAGCATTGAAGGTTGACGATGGTTCGCCACTCGTCGAACTTTTCGTACATTTCGCACTTGGAGTGGAAGCTCTGCGGCTTACGGAGGATTTCGCTCAAGAGCGAAGCGGCAGTGATGATCATTTCGAGTTCGGCGTCATCGAAAACCGAGAGATTGAGGTAACTTTTCATATCCGTGTGATTTTAGAGTGTTTCAACATATCCTTTCTTGTCGATGATGCAGAGACGGTCAGTCGCCTCTGCCGCTAGGAAAGGATGAACCGATAGCTCGCCGACCGAATGGGAGGCAAACCGACACAAGGATATGAAGCCGACGGAGCATAAGATGGTGCCGAACGAAATGGGCGGTAAGCGGCTGATGATGAATGAGGACTCCGTTCAGTCGTTCTTGGATGCCACGCGAGTGGGCCGATCGGTCATCGACGAAGTCGCTTTGCTCTGCAAAGAACTCAGCCAACTGGAGACCAACGACTGCAATGCCCGGATTACAATAGCGGACGATGAAGATGCCGACGATATTCTTGCATGACCGACAGACATGGCTCGGAGCACTACACTTGCGCAGAGCAACATCGGTGGTGTTGGCATAGAGCGGATGCCGATAGTATATAAAAAGCACCGAGAGATAATCCCGGCGCTTTTATAGTTGATTATGCAGAAATTATATTAATGCGAAATCATATCAGACAAAATAAACTTTTCCACGTTATGCCAGCCATCGGTGACTATATTTCCAAGCGCATCAGTCCTTAAATTGCCATTAGACTGAACAAATTTAACAGCTAACATATATTCAACACAATTGCCATAGAATGACTGATGCCCAACCACCTTTGTAGGGTCATTTTTATCCATCATTATGATTTCTTTACTCTCAACCTCATTGCCACTTTGTAGTTTAGAGCGCGTTCCTTAAATTTTTGGGGTCGTAGAGGTCGTAGCCTTGAGTCGA
>JBJEKI010000093.1:0-2362 GCA_051878555.1 Lepagella sp.
GACAGTGGCAAACCTCAATGCCTTCTCTCAGGAAACTTATGACAATGCCCTGCTGATAGTCCCGGAAGATTCGTACGAGGCATACGCTCAGTCATACGCTTGGGATTGCTTCAAAAATATCCAAGAAGATGCAGCTGTCGATGGCATCGCTGCCGACGAGGACAACCTGCCGGTGGAATACTACAATATGCAGGGTGTGAAGGTAGAAAATCCACAGGGTGGCATCTTCATCCGCTGCCAAGGTGCCAAAATCGAAAAAATCACCCTTTAATAACGAACATGACAGAACATATCATCCCTCTATAATTGGGGATGATATGTTCTCTTATTAACACAAACCAATTTGGATATGAAAAAATTTTACTTAATATTAGCCGCGTTGCTGGTTGGCATCAGCTCATACGCCGAGACATGGGAAAATAGTTACAATGGCATTTACTATGAATTTGATGATGCCACTATGACCGCCTGTGTTATGAATCATCCTTCAGGCAATAGTAATTATACCGGAGGAATTAACATTCCGGCATCAATCGTCTATCCTGAAGGGACATTTACAGTTACGTCGATTGCCGAAAAAGCATTCTATCAGAGCAACATCACAAGTGTTACCCTCCCTAATACGATAACTTCGATAGGTATAAATGCATTTGCAGAGAGCAAAAGCTTGGAGAGTGTAGATATCCCTCGTAATTGTGATGGCTTGACATCTATTCCTTCTCGTTGCTTCGAAGAATGTTCAAAATTGAAACAAATAGAATTCCCCAATAAGCTCCAATATATCGGATCTTTTGCTTTCAAGAATTGTAATATCTCTGTGTTGAAATTATTAAACACTTGCTTAGTGGAAATCGGCAACTCAGCTTTTTACGGATGTTTACCATTGTTTGATATCTGGTTCCCTGATAATTCGCTTCGCACCATCGGACAACAAGCATTTGCCAACTGTAACATATGTAATTTAAAACTCCCCAACACAGTTAGCTCGATCAATAGTTCAGCATTTGCCAACAATCTGAACTTGAATTATGTGACTTTGAGTAACAATCTGAGACACATACCGGAAAATTGTTTTAGTGAAGCCAATTTGGAACATATTAGTATACCGCAGTCTGTTGAGAAAATCTCCGGAGGTGCTTTTAAGGGTTGCAATAAATTGTCTGTTAGTTGCCACAGACTGAATCCACCTATTATCGAAGATACTGATGAAAACCCGGCTTTCGAATATAGCTTCAAAAATGTGGAACTCTCTGTCCCGAAGAGTTCCTTATCGAAGTATCAGGAGGCTGAAGGTTGGAAGAAGTTTGGCTCTATCAAGGCCATGGCAGATCCGACTTACGACAATGCTTTCCTCTGCGACGGTGTCTATTATGAGATACTTGAAGGGGCTGATGTTGCTGTCACCGGCGCTTGTTCCACCGACCAACCTGTCGTAATCCCCGAAAAGGTACACTATTACGAAACGGAGTTCTATCCTGTCGAGATCGCTACCGGTGCTTTCGAAAATAACGATTGGCTTACCGCTATAGAATTGCCGAGCAGTGTTACCGAGAATCGTCCTAATGCTTTTTTCAGTTGCTCCAATCTACAGAGCATCGATCTTAGCAATGTCGATTATATCGAAGATGCTGCTTTCTATGAGTGTATCAATTTGAAATCGATTAAAATGCGGACAGAGTTTTGCGCTTGGGGGGAAAAAGTGTTCGCTTATTGCTTTTCACTTGAATCGATTACTTTGCCGCAAACTGCCTATCTGTCGAAAATGACTTTCTTGAATTGCTCATCATTGAAGCAAGTCTATATGCCGAAGAATTGCGTCAAGATCTTTGAATCCGCCTTCCGCGGTTGTAGTTCTCTTGAGAGTATCGTCATCCCGGATGATGTTACGGATATCTATGAAGAGGCTTTCTTGGGTTGCACCGCTTTGAAGACTGTTTATGCACATCCTACCACCCCACCGACCATGGAAACCCTCAATGTCTTCTCACAAGAGACTTATAACAATGCCACGCTGATCGTTCCTGATGGTACGTATGAAGCTTACGCACAGTCATACGCTTGGGAGTGTTTCGATAATATCAAAGGTGATTCAGCTGTCGATGGCATCGCCGCCGACGAGGACAACCTGCCTGTGGAATACTACAATATGCAAGGTGTGAAGGTAGAGAATCCACAGAACGGCATATTCATCCGCCGCCAAGGCTCCAAAACCGAAAAAATCACTCTCTAATCAAGAGAACTCGAAAAGGAAAAGTGTGATACTCAAATAAACAATGAAAAAATGGCAATATATTTTGGATATTGCCATTTTTTTAGGCGTATAGGTCAAAATGGGTGCTAAAATCGCCGTAACAGTTTATTA
>JBJEKI010000094.1:0-37569 GCA_051878555.1 Lepagella sp.
GTGTGAGCATTCGTATTCCTCGGCAAGCGCATCTATGTAATCTCCAAGTTGGTCGGCGAGTTCCTCTTTGCTGATACCGCAAATGTCGGCAAATTGTGGCATCATGCTGACATTCTTGATATTGTTAAGCTCGCTGAAGATACTGAGCTGAGTGAACTTGGTTATGCCGGTGAGGAATACAAATTTCAAATATTTGTCGCACGCTTTGAGTGGAGAGTAGAAATTGCGCATCACATTGCGAAGAACCGGAAGATCAGTATCCTCATGAAGAACATCAAGCAAAGGCGAGTCATATTCATCGATCAGCACAACCACCTGCTTCCCGGTTTGGGCGTATGCTCGCATTATCAAACCCATAAGGCGTTGGTTGGGCAACACTTCGGATTGTTCATCTTTGCCCCATATAGCCTCGTAACGCGTTAATTTTGAGTTTAACTCACTTTCCAACTCCTGCTTATTAAGACTCTTGGCAGTACTCATATCAAAATGGAGCACAGGGTATTGTGTCCACTCTGTTTCTAATGAATCTATTGCCAGCCCTTTGAACAGCTCTTTGCGACCTTCGAAATAATAACGGAGAGTTGAGGTGAGAAGTGTCTTGCCGAAGCGGCGTGGTCGACTCAAGAAGACATACTTACTATCGCCATGGGTCAACTCATAGACCTGGCGAGTTTTGTCGACATAGAGGCGATCCTGCTTGATGATCTCCTGAAAATCCTGCATGCCAAGGGGGCACTTCTTCAACTTCTTATCCATAGCCAATCGATGCTTAATTCCGTTTTACTCCGTAAAGTTACAACAAAAGATGCCACCAACAAAATTCCAAACAATATTTTTTACAATTCTGTGGAGAACAACCTTACCCACCAAGCCACTACCGACCTGACCCTCGGCTACCGCATGCTCTGTTATCCCAAGAGTAAAGATATAGTCTCCACCATCTGGCATTCCCCCGAGTTCGAATAAGTCACAAAGATAATAAGTCAAAGAATAGGAGCACATTCTGTCTAAAGAATGTGCTCCTATTCGATTTCGTAGAATTATCTAAAAAAAGAGGTGGCATCTTGCGATGTCTCCTCTTCGGGGTGGGGTGTGGGGTTCGAACCCACGACCTTCGGAACCACAATCCGACGCTCTAACCAGCTGAGCTAAACCCACCATCTGGCCTATTAGTTTCCCAAAAGCGTTGCAAAATTAACACTTTATTCCCAATTATCCAAATTTTTTACCCCTTTATTTCAAAAATTCTGCAAGTTTGTCGAAAAATTCCGGATCTTCTCCTACAGTGATGTTCGCAATCTTTCCCTCAGGATTTACCACTACTTTCGTCGGAAAACCCTCTATCGCATAGTCTATCAAGACTTTACTATTCTCCGTCTCCGGATTGAACACATTAACCCAGGGCAATTGGTATTTCTCAAGTCCTGCAAGCCATTTCTCTTTCGTGTCATTGCATGCCACACCGATCACCTCCATCTTTCCGGCATACTTGCTATAAGCCTCTTTCAGCGCCGGGAAGCCCTTGATACACCATGGACACCATGTCCCCCAGAAGTCGATCACTACCCATTTCCCTATGAAGTCACGAAGACTCACTGCCTTCCCCTCTTTGTCGTTGAAGGTGAAGTCGGGGGCATCCTTCGTGCCGTCGCTCATCGCCGCGATTCTTCGATCGGACTCTATTCGACGCTCCACATACTCCTTGGTCAAATCCAACATCGGCATCAGAATGCTCTCTTTTGCCTCCGGAGTCATCTTGTTATACTCATTCACCAAATCTTCCGCCTCGCCGAGCGACAATATCGCGTATGCCACCGCAGGCGACGTAGGATTCTTCTCGATGAAGTTGTGGCGTATCACATCATATTCCCTCTCGATGCTGTCTAACTTGGCGCGATTACCTTCAATATCCCCTTTTTCCAACATTACGTCACCACTCCGCAACTCATGCTGATAGAGCTCTTCGTCGAGGGCTGATATATCTTCCATCATCCTCAATCCCTTTACACTATATCTCAGAGGATCCTTGCTAATAAGATTCACCTCGAGATTTTCTCCCTTTTCTGTGTAGAGAATCACCGCATGAGTCTCATCAGTATAGACAACATAGCGCATCGGAACCTTCTCTGCCTCGCCGGTCTTGATCACAAATTTGCCCGACTCCACTTTTAGAGTCTCTGTTTTCGGAGCAACTCGCTCTCTGCGAGGCAATAAGAGATTGCTGATTGAGCTACTCTCACACTTAAACTCAGTGTCGGTAAATCCATCTCCTACCGTCACTACTATATCGGCATACATCGAGAGTGCCATCGCTCCCATGCCGATCAGTGCCATAATTTTCTTTCCCATATCTTTATGTTTTTTAGTTATTATTCTATTTATCGCGACCCACCATACTCTTTTTTCAATCTATTGATCAAGAGGTTGGTGAACTCGTAATTCTTTAGTCCCCATCGTGGTGCCTCTACCATCCCCGGCGGCGAACTTGCCAAAAACCTCTCTATCGCTATGCGCCGAGGCACTCTTTTCACCACCTCGACACATAATTCAAGATACTTCTCCGCCTCGTAAGGCTTCATCTCGATATCACCATCCATCCACATCCTGTGTAATGCCGTTCCCCTAAGCACTTGCAAGTGATGCAACTTGATCGATTCGATGCTCTGTCGGCAAATCTTGTCGATGTTATCAAGCACTTGCTCGTCATCCTCCCCCGGCAAACCGGCTATCAGATGCACTCCCACATGTAGTCCCATTGCCGCCAATCGCTCGATAGCCTCAAGGCTGCATGCCGCATCATGACCCCGATTGATCTTCCGGAGTGTCTCATCGCACAGCGTCTCCACACCTAATTCAACAAATATGGGCCGCCGTTGGTTGAGCTCCGCCAGCACCTTGGCTATCTCGTCGGGTATGCAGTCGGGGCGTGTCCCCACGATAAGCCCTACCACATCCTCCTGAGCCAACGCATCTTCCCATTGACACCGCAATCTTCCGATATCTGTCGTATAGGTCGAAGTATAGGACTGAAAATATGCCAAGTATTTCATCTCGCTGTATTTCCTCCCGAAGAACGCCTTCCCTTCGGCGATCTGATCAGCGATATCTTTACCATCCATGCAGTAGCCGGGGGTGAACGACCGATTGTTGCAGTAGATACAACCTCCCCTGCCGATTCGCCCATCCCGGTTGGGACAGGTGCCCCCGCTATTCACCGATATCTTCTGGACCTTCATAGCCCCGAAAAATCGGCTCAAATACTCCGCATAGTCTGTATAATATAGATTCATAGTCACTTTCTCCAAGATCGAACAGGTTTGTCTTCGGGTGATACAGCGTAGCCCAATTCCTAATTCCTATCTCCTAATTCCTAATTAGCATAAGGTCTCCGATCACCAAGGCTGCCATCGCTTCCACCACCGGCACTGCCCGGATTGCCACGCAGGGATCATGCCTCCCTCGTGCCCGGAGCAGTCGCTCGTTCCCTTCGATGTCGAGTGTCTCTATCTCTTGAGGTATCGTCGGCGTCGGCTTGAAGTAAATCTTCATCTCGATCGGCATCCCGTTGGAGATGCCACCCTGGATTCCTCCGCTATGATTGCTCCGTGTCACAATCCTCCCCTCCTCATCTTTCACGAAGAGGTCAAGGCTTTCGCTCCCTGTCATATAGGCACTCTGCATCCCGTCGCCATATTCGAATGCCTTGGCGGCATTGATGCTCATCATCGCCGCCGCAAGCCTGCTCTGCAATTTGTCGAACACCGGCTCGCCGACACCTACAGGCATACCCTCAATACGGCATGCTACGATTCCTCCGGTGGAGTCGCCGCGACTCGCCACTTCTGCCGCCGAGTTTGTCTCGATATATTCCGCCGCGATCCGAATACCTTGCTGTTCGAGCCATTGGCGCACTATCGATCCCGCCACTACCCACGACACTGTCTCGCGGGCACTGGCTCTACCACCGCCTGTGAAGTCGGTGATGCCATATTTCTTGTGGTAGGTGTAGTCGGCATGGTTCGGCCGGTACAGGTCGCGCATGTCGGAATAGTCATCGCTCTTCACATCGCGATTGCGCACGATAAAACCGATCGGCGTGCCTAAGGTTACCCCCTCCGGTGTCAGCCCCGACAATATCTCCGGTTCATCCGGCTCTCGTCGCTGCGTCACATCCGGGCGACTCCCGGGGCGCCGGCGATTCAACTCTCTCGCTATCACCCCCGGGTCTATATGCACGCCGGGAGGCATACCATCAAGTATACCTCCCATAGCCTTGCCATGGCTCTCACCAAACGTGCTCAGACGTATCAGTGTGCCAAACGTGTTCATATCTTTTGCGATTTTTTATCGATCCATCGTTAGTAGTAATTCTTCATTCGAACGTGTCATCTCCATCCTCTTCTTGATGAACTCCATCGCTTCAAGCGAGTTCATATCCGCCAAGTAGTTGCGGAGAATCCACATTCTGCCCAAGGTCTCTTGCGGCAAGAGAAGATCGTCGCGGCGTGTCGATGATGCCACAATATCCACGGCCGGGAAGATACGCTTGTTCGATAGCTTGCGGTCGAGTTGCAGCTCCATGTTACCTGTTCCCTTGAACTCTTCGAAGATCACTTCATCCATCTTCGACGATGTCTCGGTAAGTGCCGTGGCTATGATAGTCAGCGAACCGCCATTCTCGATGTTACGTGCCGCACCGAAGAATCGCTTCGGTTTTTGCAATGCGTTGGCATCCACACCACCCGACAGGATCTTGCCTGATGCGGGTGACACCGTATTATATGCTCGCGCCAAACGGGTTATTGAGTCGAGCATAATCACCACATCATGTCCACACTCGGTGAGGCGCTTTGCCTTCTCGAGCACAAGCCCGGCGATCTTCACATGACGCTCTGCCGGCTCGTCGAAGGTCGAGGCGATTACTTCGGCATTTACACTGCGGCTCATGTCGGTCACCTCTTCCGGTCGCTCGTCGATCAGAAGCATGATGATATATGTCTCGGGGTGATTCTCGGCGATGGCATTTGCGATATCTTTCAGCAGGATGGTCTTACCCGTCTTCGGAGGCGCCACAATCAGTGCCCGCTGTCCCTTGCCGATAGGGGCAAACATATCGACTACTCGTGTCGAGATGTTGCTGCTCTTTGCTCCATGGGTCAAGTCAAATTTCTCATCCGGGAAGAGGGGTACCAAGTGCTCGAAGGGTACGCGGTCTTTTACGATCTCCGGCTTCAAACCATTGATGGTGTCGATCTGACAGAGTGGAAAGTATTTTTCTCCCGGACGGGGTGGACGGATGCCACCCTCCACCATGTCGCCGGTCTTAAGACCATATTCCTTTATTTGTTGTTGAGTTACATATACATCGTCCGGACTGTTCAGGTAGTTATAGTCGCTCGAACGAAGATAACCGAATCCTTCAGGCATGATCTCAAGCACGCCGAAGGTGGTCAGAATGCCATTCAGGTCGTAGCTTGTCTCTTGATGATGTTGCTGCATGGCTGCCTGCTGTTGCATCATCTGACGCTGTTGCTGGCGCTGCTTCTTGGTGAGACGCTGTTTCTGCTTGGGGTTCATCAGCGGCTGCATACCCGGTTCGCTGATGATGATGGGGGCGGTGGCTGCCGCTTTCTCCGCCTCTATGATCTGCTGTTGCGAACGTGGGGTGAAGGTCTTCCCTTTGGCTGAAGAGAAGAAGGAGCCAAGTCCCGGCTGATCTTTTACCACCTTTACATCCCTCTTGGGCTGAAGATCTGTGATGGTCATCGGCGTCGGTGTTGCCTCTATCTGCTCTTTTGCCTTATTCACTTCGGAAGTGATTCCCTCGATGATCAGGGGGAGTGTGCCACCCTCAAGGTCGTCGATGTTGATAGCTACTTGCGGCTTCTTCGGCTCTTCGGCGGCAAGAGCTGCAAGCTTTTCAGCCTTCGGCTTTCTGCCTCGTTTCTTGGGTGCCGGCGCTACTTCTTCCATCGGTTGTGCCGACGCTGCTGCCACTGCCGTGGCCATCGGTGCTATCGTGGCCTCTGACTCCATTTGCTGCTGCTCTGCAAGGCGCTTAGCTGCCTCTTCCGCCTCTTTTACGGCTTTCGGCTTGCGACCTCTTTTCTTCGGTGCCGGCTTCTCTTCTACCTGTTTATCTGTCGACGCTCCCGTCTCCGCTGATGGCTGTTTCACTTTGTTCTTGCGCTCGCGAGTGGCGCGGGGCTTCAACTTGGCTACCTGCTCGCGCGCCATCTGCTCCGAGGCGTTGTCTATGATATAGTAGGCGAGCTCTTCTTTATCGCTCTTGTCTCCCTTCTTCATACCCATAGACTCAGCCAGACTACGCAACGATGCGTCGTCCATCGACATTAGTTCTTCAAAATTTTGCATATATTTATATGTGATGGTTAGTGCGTCATTCCCGAATCTTGTATGATCGGTGATAATTGTCCAACAATCCGATATTTTCCTTTGTCAAAAAAATATCCGAGATGACGCCTTGTTGTTTTTTCGAGTTGAGTTGTCGGGAATAGATTCTTGGCTTATGGATCAGGTGTCTTCCGCCTTGTCCTGCTATCGACACCGAGGCGTGCCGAAGTCTTCGCCTTTAAGTTTTCCGTTCTGTAAAATCGGATGTTCGATTGGTCTTACGAACATTTCCCGCCCGATTTTCATCGGCAAAGTTATATCTTTTTTCTTAATTCTGCAATAGTTTCCTTTTTTTTCGTAAATTTGCATTAATCTTTGAGAGCTATTTACCCTTTTTTTCTCTCTACGAGGGTGAAGTTCGGTTTTCTAAGACTTTTTTACCTTGTTTTTGCATAATTATTTTGCACCTTTTTTATTTCTATCTATGGACAGTAATGCAGATATTTTGTCTCTCTCCGAGTGCCGTGAACTGATCTCTCTTGCCGAGTCGGTTCGCGAGATCCTCTCTTCGTTGCTCTCTGCCGAGGAGTTTGCACGTCTATCCGAGCAGTTGACAGGCGCTCTCCGCTCCAATCTTCCTGCTCACGACGCCAAGGGGCTCTCTTACGCTCTGATGACTCTTCGCACTGCCTCTACATTTGCCGAAATGGTGGATCCCGACCGCAATATCCTCCTCTCTATCTTGGTCGGCCCTCTTATCTCACTCGGCATTATACCGGTGGAGCAGGTGCGTCGCGATTGGGGCGACGATATTGCCGACCTCTACCTCGGCATCGAGAATGTGTCGCGCTTCAGCGCCCGTAATAGTGCCACCAACCAGGAAAATTTCCGCGGGCTCGTTATCTCGCTCGCTCATGATATCCGCGTCATCATCATCATGATAGTGCGCTCGCTCGTGCTAATGCGCTCCATCAATCTACACCCCGATGATGCCTGGGTGCGCAATGTCGCATTCGAGGCTAATTGCCTATATGCGCAACTTGCCCACCGCCTCGGACTCTATAAGATCAAGGGTGAACTCGAAGACCTCTCGCTCAAGTATACCAACCGTGAGATTTACACCCAGATCGCTCATAAGCTCAACGCTACCAAGCGATCGCGTGAGGCGTATATCAAGTCGTTCATCGATCCGGTGAAGTCCGCCCTCGAGAAGGCCGGACTCAAGTTCGACATCAAGGGCCGCACCAAGTCCATATCTTCTATCTGGAATAAGATGAAGAAGCAAAAAGTCGACCTCCCAGGAATATACGACCTCTTCGCCATACGTGTCATCCTCGATTCTGCCCCCGAGAAGGAGAAAAGCGATTGCTGGCTCGCTTATTCCATCCTGGCGGATATGTATACCGCCAACCCCGCTCGTATGCGCGACTGGATCTCTATCCCAAAAAGCAATGGATATGAGTCGCTCCATGCCACCGTCATGGGCCCCGAAAATAAGTGGGTCGAAGTCCAGTTCCGAACTCGACGTATGGATCTCGTCGCTGAGAAGGGTCTCGCCGCTCACTGGAGATATAAGGGGGGTAAGTCCGATGGCACCGACCTCTGGATGAACAATATCCGAGATATCCTCGAAAGTGCCGACGCCGGTCCCATGCAGCTGATGAAGAATATTCAGATGGATCCCTTCGGCAAGGAGGTCTTCGCTTTCACTCCCAAGGGTGACCTCTTCCGCCTCTCCGGCGGTGCTACCGTGCTCGATTTCGCTTTCCATATCCACACCAACGTCGGCGCTCGTTGCATCGGTGCTATCGTCAATGGCCAAAACCGTAAACTTAATTATAAGATCCAGAATGGCGATACCGTAGAGATCCTGACATCCGCCAATCAGACCCCTCGCCAGGAATGGCTCAATATCGTTACTTCACCTCGCGCTCGAAACAAAATCAAACAGAAACTGAACGAGGAAAAGCAACATGCCGCCGACCTCGGTAAGGAGGCCCTCCTCAGACGTGCCAAAAATCGTAAGATCGATATCGACGAGTCTCTCTTGATGAAACTTATCAAAAAGTTGGGGTATAAGTTCGCTCTCGATTTCTTCGCCGACCTCGGCAACGAAAAACTCGATGTCGGCAAGATCCTCAATTCTTACGTCGAGTCGACGGCAACTCCCGGCGAAGCGGAACATATCTCGGCTGAGGAGTTCGAAATTCGTAACGATGATCCCGACCACGCTAAGCATGACGATGTGCTCGTGATTGGGGAGAAGTCCCTCAATGGCTTGAGCTATAAGTTCGCCAAGTGCTGCAACCCTATATATGGCGATGATGTCTTCGGTTTCATCTCCAGCGATGGCGTCGTGAAGATCCATAAGAATAGTTGTCCCAACGCCGAACATATCAAACAGCGCTATCCCTACCGCGTGATCCGCGCCGACTGGAGCGGCAAAACCGGTACGATACTCCCCGCCACTCTCCGTGTTGTCGGCAATGACGATATCGGTATCGTCTCCAACATCACTTCGATCATCTCGCACGAGGCGGGCGCCGCTCTACGCAGCATCTCCATCGATTCCCATGATGGTATCTTCCAGGGCTTCCTCGTGATCGGTGTCTCCGACAATCGTCAACTCACCACCCTGATGAAAAAAATCAAAACCGTCAAGGGTGTCAAAGATGTAACACGTCTATAAGAGCGCGCTCTAAAAACCTATCCCGTAACCTTTAACACATGACCAATGAAAACAAAACCAATTCTCCTCTGTTCTCTCTCCTTCTCTCTTCTCTTCCTCCTCTCTCTCTCCTTCGCTTCGTGTGCTTCGGGCAATAAGGATGGCGAGAAGGCAAAGGCTGATTATCAGCAGTCGCTCCAAGATTCCATCAAGTCCATTCAGGCTGAGATCGAGTCTGCCAATCAGAGCCTTGAGTCACTCCGCGATTCGATCAATCAGTCGCTCCTCAATTTCACTACGGTAGCCAACCCTCGTGAAGTCGGCAGCTATATCATCCTCACATCCGCGCAAAAGAGATACCCCCTCTCTGCCACCGGCGTTGCCGCGCGACTCGATGAGTCCGGCGTCTTCCAAATCATCGCCGCTCTCTCCGGCAAGGCCTTCAATCAGATCGCCGTGTCTGCCGACGGTCAATGCATCGAGTCTGACGTCGTGCCGCGAGATCAAGGTCTTAATTACCAAACCGACCAACTCACCACCGTGATGTTCTCCGGCAGGGTCACCGATTCCATAGCCTCTCTCATCGCATCCGCTCCCGACCAGGTCACCCTCTCTTATCGCCAAGCGCGCGAGGTAAAGAGCCTTAAACTCTCGCCCGCCGACAAGGAGATGATCTCCCGCACTTATCAGCTATATAAGCAGAGATGTCAGCTCTCTCTCTTGGAGCACAAGATACCCCTCCTCCATCAGAAGATCAACCTGATCCGTGTTCACCTCGACAACAAGGAGATAGCCCCATCCGATTCCACCCAATCAAAATAATATGATTGGGTAAACGCCCCGAAGGGGCATCCTGCTCATAGCCCAGGGCAAAGCGAAGCGACACCCTGGGCTATAACGAATAAATACGCTATCGCCCTGAAAGGGCAAAAGCTCTATAATTCAGCAAGATGCAATAATTAAAAGAGGATATACCGGCATGCCGATATATCCTCTTTTATATTATATGATCGTGTCAATCTTATTTAATCACATTCAGACGCTTGCCCACTGCAATAAAGGCGGCAATCGCTTTATCGAGTTGCTCGCGGGTGTGTGCTGCCGACAGCTGTACGCGGATGCGGGCCTGATCTTTCGGCACTACCGGATAGTAGAAACCTGTCACATAGATACCCTCTTTCTGCATCTCGGCGGCAAAGTCTTGCGAGAGCTTCGCATCGTAGAGCATCACAGCGCAGATCGCAGACTGGGTCGGCTTGATATCGAAGCCTGCTTCAAGCATGCGTGTGCGGAAGTATTCCACATTCTCCATCAAGCGGGTGTGGATGTCGTCGCTCTCTCCAAGCATCTTGAACATCTCGATGCTCGCACCCACGATCGAGGGGGCTACCGAGTTGGAGAAAAGATAGGGACGTGAACGCTGTCTGAGCATGTCAATGATCTCTTTCGGTCCGGTGGTGAAGCCACCCATAGCGCCGCCAAATGATTTGCCTAATGTGCCGGTGAAGATGTCGATGCGGCCATAACAGTTATATTGCTCTGCCACGCCATGTCCTGTCTTACCCACTACGCCGGCGGAGTGGCTCTCGTCCACCATCACCAAGGCGTCATATTTCTCTGCCAAGTCGCAGATCTTATCCATCGGCGCTACATTGCCATCCATCGAGAAGACTCCATCGGTAGCGATGATGCGATAGCGGCAGGATTGTGCCTCTTGAAGACAACGCTCCAAATCTGCCATATCGGCATTCTTATAACGGAATCTCTTTGCCTTGCAGAGTCTCACGCCGTCGATGATCGATGCATGGTTCAATGCGTCGCTGATGATAGCATCCTCTTCTGTGAAGAGTGGCTCGAACAGACCGCCGTTGGCATCAAAGCAAGCTGCATACAGGATTGTATCTTCTGTCTTGAAGTAGTCGCTGATGGCGCGCTCCAATTCCTTGTGCATATCCTGCGTGCCGCAGATAAATCTTACCGACGACATGCCATAGCCTCGCGCATCCATTGCGCGCTTCGCTGCCTCGATAAGTCGGCTGTTGTCTGCCAATCCAAGATAGTTGTTGGCACAGAAGTTCAACACTTCGCCTCGCTTGCCATTTGCCTCGACTTCGATGTCGCTGCTCTGCGGGGTTACGATGATTCGCTCGTTTTTGTAGAGACCTGCATCCTTGATGTCTTGCAGTTCTTTCTCAAGATGTGTCTTAAATTTCTTATACATGATATTAGTCTTTTGCGGATAGTTCTTGAACTATCCCTTTATTTTCTCACAAAATTAATAAAAGTTGGCTGAGTTTTATACATTTCTCAGCATTTTTTTTTATTTTTGTGGCGGATTTTTTATTCAACTATCCCCTTCTCCCCTCCGGAGAGGTGATTATTTGGTAATTTCCTTAAATTTATACCTGATAATGAAGAATATACTTGTAATCGGAGGCACCGGTCAGATCGGCTCCGAGTTGATCATGAAACTTCGTGGCATCTATGGCAACGATCATGTAGTGTGTGGCTATATCAATGGCGCCGAACCTAAGGGCATCCTCCTCGAGAGCGGTCCCGCTGAGGTAGTCGACATCACCAATGCCGAGCAGATTGCCGCTGCCGTGGATAAGTATCATGTCGATACTATCTACAATCTTGCAGCTCTCCTCTCGGCTGTGGCTGAAGCCCGTCCCCAACTCGCTTGGAAGATCGGCGTCGGTGGTCTCTACAACACCCTCGAGGTGGCTCGCGAGAAGAAGTGCGCCGTCTTTACCCCCAGTTCTATCGGATCATTCGGTCCCTCCACTCCCCACGTTAAGACTCCACAAGACACTATCCAACGCCCCGAAACCATCTATGGCGTTACTAAGGTCAGCGGTGAGCTCCTCAGCGATTATTATGCTCGCCGTTTCGACGTCGACACTCGCTCGGTCCGCTTCCCCGGTCTCATCTCTTACACCACTCCTCCCGGTGGCGGGACTACCGACTATGCCGTGGATATCTATTATTCCGCTGTTAAGGGGGAAAAGTTCCATTGCCCCCTCAAGCCCGGTACTTTCATGGATATGATGTATATGCCCGACGCGCTCCGAGCTGCCATCGAAATCATGGAGGCTAACCCCGCGCGTCTCAAACATCGCAATTCTTTCAATATCGCCTCGATGAGCTTCGACCCCGAGATCATCTACAACAAGATCCGCGAGTATGTACCCGATTTCCAAATGGACTATGAACTCGATCCGCTCCGTCAGAAGATCGCCGATTCGTGGCCCGATTCTCTCGACGATACTTGCGCTCGCGAAGAGTGGGACTGGAAGCCTGAGTTCGACCTCGATGCCATGACCCAAGACATGCTCCTGAACCTCCGCAAGAAATTCAATATCGAAATGTAATTAATTTCACATATCTCTCAATAAAAGGAGCCTTCTCATCACGAGAAGGCTCCTTTTTATGATAAGGTAGCTTGTTTAGAGCGCGTTCCTTAAATTTTGGGGGTCGTAGGTGTCGTATCCTTGGCAGCTTCTAATCACTTGCTTTCAGTCACATACGTGCGTATGCTCCTTACAGGAAGTAATCAAAATCTACTCAAGGCTACGACCCCTACGACCCCAAAAATTTATGGAAAGCGCTCTTAGTCGGTGAAGTCTATCGAGAGTCCTAACCGAAATTGGTGCGGATCGATAGGGTAGTGAGGCAGGGAAAAGTATCCCTTGGAAAACCATCCCTGGTTCACATGTGAATACATCAGGAATGCCCTCACTTTATATAGTTTGAAGTTAAGATAGACGTTAGATAGTATGAAGTTGCCCACATCTTCGCCGCCACCTCCTCGCTGACCGAAGGTCATCGTGGCGGGCTGATAGTCCAACCCCCAGTAGCGTGTGTAGTAGTCGCAGTCCACTCCCACCTGCACGGTCAGAGCCTTGAAGGCCTTGAAGTATAGGTACATATTGCTGTATACCGCCAGCTTGGGCAGGGGTATCACTTCTGAGTTCGACGAGGTCTGATAGGTCACTCGATTGTCCCAGTTCCATATACCGAATCTCAGTTTCTGATCGATCGAGGCGGAGAATACCTGCACACTCCCTCCATGTTGCTGCGGCAGACTCTCTGTGTTGAAGTATACCTGATTCTGTACATTCTCGACTCCCACCCTCAGTTCGGTCTTCGACCAGGGAATGTAGAGCCTACCCTCTGCACGGAAGCTGCGAATCTTGCCGAAGTCGTTGTTCCAGATGAAGTGGTTGCCGACATAGTGTTGCAACATATAGTTGGGCTCAACGTTGCGGAAGAATCCATGTGCCGACACTCTTACCGTGTCTTTCCCCAAGCGGAAGCGTGTCTCGATGTCGCCGCTGATATCGATATCGCCCAGCACATCGCCCGATAATCCGAATTTGGCATCTGCCGCATAGCGGATGATGCTACCCTTGGTCTTTGCCAAGCGCCCTCCGACCCATAGCCGATGACGCGTCTCCCCAAGTCCCGCTTCATACCCCGCCGGCAGTGGCGTCAATCCCGTAGGAGCTTCTCCCTCTTCGGTTGGATCTGACGGACGGTCTGACATTCCCTCTATCTCATAACCATATTTGTCAATCTCGTAGGTGGCATACACCCCGAGACCGAATTTCGCCCATTTCTGAAAACCCTCCACCATCTCGACGCCTACCGTGTTGGCTATCGACCAGTAACGGTTATGCTCGCGGGTCTCATTGGCGGTGAAGTAGGTGTTCTCCCAGTAACTCTGTGACTCCGTCGCGTTGGCATCCAAGAAGAGTCGATGGTAGTTCTTCCAGTCGAAGGTATAGATGATTTTTGTCACAGGCACATATTCTTGCTTCTGTACCGTGTCTCCCTCTTGAGTGATATCCCTCCAAAAACCAAGCTTGTAGACATGGTTCATATAAAATTCTGACCCTACCAGTCGATTGTGGGTCGCCGAGAGTCGTGTCGGGATGCTCTTGGGGTCAATATTCGTTACTCCTCCCTGCAGTTGCGCCGGGTCGGTGATGTAGAGGTCGTCGGTGATGCCTCCATTCTCTTTGTTCAGATGGTTGTAGTGATTGTAGAAGGCTTGAACTTCGTAGCGCGATCCGGTGTAATATCCCGATACGCCAAATCCTATCCCTTTAGCCGACTGCGAATCATACGAGGCTTTCGTGTAGGGATAGTCCACCCATGCCCCGACTCCTATCTTGCGGTTTACATTTCCCGCAAAGGTCGCCTTCAGATGGTCGGTGCGGCTCTCTGTCCCGGTTCCCCATTTGTAGGTCAACTGGGTGTAGGGGATGTAGACGTTATAGAATTTCTGCTTCTCGAAGGTCGGAACCCAGTGACTTATCGCATTCTCAAAGTAGAAGGGACGGTTCTGCTCCCGGTTGAAGTAGATCATGTCGATGCCAGGCCCGGTGAATTGTCCCGTCGATGCCCAAGCATCAGATTGAAGGGCAGTTACACATTCCCGGTGATAGTCGCGGAGCACCGTGTCCATCGTGCTCTCTATCCTGTCGCCAAGCGGATAACTCAGTGTCCAGGCACTACCCGGAGGATAGACTTTCTTCTCTTTTTTCTCCGTTTTACTCGATCCCGGTTGGGCATAGCCGACGGTCGCTGTTATCACAACGACCGTCAGTATCATCAGAGTTCTTAGTATGTTATTTATATGGAGTTTCAAGGATCTGCATTTCTGTTTGGAATGCAAATTTACTATTTTTTTGCGATTTTTTGCCCCTTATTTGCACTTATTTATATTTTCTTATGTGCTTTGCGCATTTTGGGACAATTTTTAGCCCTCCACATTCACAGGAAGTGGCTGATGCGCCGGGCGAAGCAGATCGTTGACTGTCTTCACCGGATTGAAGGTCTGTGCCGGAACTTCCACGAAGATCGTGTTCCAGTCAGACATCGCTCCATTCCAGAGTCCCGGCAATTCGAGTGCCTTGATCTCTACTCCTTCGCGACTCTTCTGCGAGATGAATCCTGTGGCTTTGTCCACATAGCGCCGAAGATCATATTTCTCTCCTTTGTGGTCGGTTACAGATACCGCCAGGTCCACCGGATTGAAGTGTGTAGCCTCTTGAAGCATCTTCTCTGCCTCGGCATCGTTGTGGTCGATCTGTGTCGATTCCAAAATCTGAGGACTCACCGTGCCGTCGCTGTTGTATACCATGAAGGGACCTCCGCCCGGTTCCCCTTCGTTGCGAACCATGCCGCAGACGCGTAGCGGTCGGTGGAGCTTGTGATAGGCATAGTCGCATTTACTCTCCAAGGTCGTTCCCTCCACTCCTTTGCTGTGGATGCTAAGCACGTCGTTCATGAAGGCCAAGATCTCTTCGATCTTAGCTTCGTCGACTTTGCCGGATTCCAATTCCGAACAATATTGGTCGATGCGCTCTTTCACTGCCACCAAGGTGCCTCCCAATACTTTCTTGTATTGGATTGTTGCGCCACGATGGGTGTCGGGAACTACGTTGTCGATGTTCTTGATGAAGATAACGTCGGAGTCCAAGTCGTTGAGGTTCTCGATCAGTGCTCCATGACCACCGGGACGGAAGAAGAGTTCTCCATTCTCGCGGTAGGGGGTGCCGTCAAGATTGGAGGCAACCGTGTCGGTAGAGGATTTCTGGAGACTGTAGCTGATCTCGTAGCCAACACCATATTCGTGACCAAGATGAGCCGATACCTCTTCGACTTTAGCCTTGGCAAGCTCCAAGTGGTCGGCGGAAACGGTGAAGTGCACCTTTACTTTACGGTCTTGGCTCGCTGCATATTGTGCCCCCTCTGCCAGATGCTCTTCAAGCGCCGTGCGTGTGTCGCCCATAATCTTGTGGAATTGCAAGAGTGCCTTCGGTAGGTGCCCATAGTGCATCCCTTCGTCGCCGATCAGTGCCGATACCACCTCTTTGTAGCGACCCTCTTCCATCAGACTGCACACACTCTTGCCATACAAGCGCATCACCGTCTCATTGAGCGTCGGAAAGAAGGCAAATTCTTCGATCTTACCGAAAAATTCATGCATGAAGGGGGTGTCGGGTGTCCTGCTCTCTCCATTGACGAAGGAGAAAAGATTCTTGAACATGCGAGATGCCGCTCCACTCGCCGGTACCATCTTCATGACCCGTCCTCCATTCTTAAGAAATTTCTCCCAGTTGACGATGGCGCCATATTCCATCTCGGGGCTCAGACGGGTGATGCCGTTGTCGATGGTAGCGGCTTCCTCAAGTTTAAGGTAGGGAAAACCCTCTTTAAGCATTCTCAACTGTTCTGCCAACTGCTCTTCACTGATGCCTTTACGGCGTAGCTGTTCTCTGTCGTTTGCTCCTATTTCCATAGCGATAGATTTAATTTTGTTTGAGTTTTTGTTTGTTATTTTGGTTTGACCTAAAGGTTTTTGGTTTTCTTATTATACATATATACTGTAGAAGATTCACGGGTCGCCGGATAGTGTCTTCCACGTTTTAAGTTTTCCACCCAAAGGATAGTCCCGGTTGCCTTCGCTTCCGCCACTATCACATCCTCTTTCTCCCTCTGACTCAGCTTGTTGTCTTTCATGATGCGACTCACAAGCCGACTCCCTTTCATCCCCATCGGCTCGATGCGATCCCCTTCGCGATGTCTCCGAAAGGTGATCTCTGACGGACTCAACGGTGTCCAAAGTCGGTCTAAAGGGGAGGTGATAATCTCGCTCCATAGTGCTTCGCTCATCTTATATTCCCGACTCTCCATCTCGATCGGAGCTTCTTCCCGATCGGACAGATATTCCAACGCGTCGCGTTCCAAAAGAAGTCTCCCTCCGGCGACTCGCCATTGCTTACCCGACTGATAGGGTTGGGTTGTTACACTCTTGGCTATCTCTTTGCTCTGCGTTGCATTTCCCCCATATCGAGCGATGAATCGCCGTATCACCCATTCGAGATCTTCACATTCTCTCGCCTTCGCAAGACTCAGCCGACTGTCGTCAGCGCCGAAGTATCTCTCTTCCATCCCCTCCAATATCTTCTCTTCCTGCTGAAGATTGCGAATCGTTGTAGTAATGCTATGTTGAGCCTCCGGCCATACCTCCTCGATCAGCGGCAACACCCTGTTGCGCAAAAAGTTGCGCCGATATTCGCTCTCCAAGTTAGTGGAGTCGGTGACATATAAATCACCACACTCATCCCTTTCATCCCTTTCATCCCTTTCATCCCTCTCATCCCTCTCATCACACTCATCATACTCATCATACTCCCCCCTCCTCTCTTTGAGATATTGCACGATCTCTTCGCGGCTTATGCCGAGCAGCGGACGGATGATCTCCCCGTTATCCTCTTTCATGGCGGCCAAACCGCGGATGCCTGCACCTCGCATGAGGTTGAGCAACAGGGTCTCAACATTGTCGTTGCGGTTGTGAGCCACTGCGATTCGGTCGGCTCCTATCTCTGCTTTAATCTCGCGAAACTTATCATATCGTAGCTCGCGACATGCCATCTCGGTGGATAGCCCTCGTTCCGACATAGTCGCTGCTACATCGAAGTGTACTATCCGAAGCTCCACCCCCATCCGTCGGCATAGACGCTCTACAAAATGCATATCCCGATCACTCTCCGCTCCCCGCAAATGAAAGTTACAATGGACTGCCAAAACCTCCACACCCCTCTCATTACGAAAGTCAGAAGTTTTTTCCCAAAAGTCATAGCAAGATTCGTGTCCGGTGCTGATGCGATGCAGGGCTGTCAAGAGGGCGACGCTATCAGCTCCTCCGCTGACACCGACCACAACTCGCCTTACGCCCGATCTTTCAAGCCGACGTGCCACAACTCCCTCGATCCTATCGCAGATACTATACTTCCTATTCAAAGTCTCATTATTTTATTGCAAATATAACTTTTTTTACGCTCTTTTCAATTTTTTATCCCACTTTTGTGACTTTTTTTCGTTTTTGTTTGTTATATTTGCGTATGGTTTTCTCAAATACGCCTTTTGAGAGCTCCATCACACTTGTGATTTCTATTAATTTATTTATCTAATACTTTCTAAAAATGGCAAAGAAATGGATTTGCACCGTCTGCGGTTATATCGCTGAAGGTGACGCAGCTCCCGAAAAGTGCCCCCTTTGCAAGGCACCAGCTTCTAAGTTTAATGAACTCGTAGAGGATGACTCTCTTAAGTTTGTCACCGAACATGAGATCGGTGTCGCTAAGGGCACCGGCGAGGAAATGATCAAGGACCTCAACACTCACTTCAACGGCGAGTGCTGCGAAGTCGGTATGTATCTCGCTATGTCGCGTCAAGCTGACCGCGAGGGTTACCCCGAAATCGCTGAGGCTTTCAAACGCTACGCTTTCGAAGAGGCTGAACATGCAGCCAAGTTCGCTGAGCTCCTCGGTGATGTAGTGTGGGACACTAAGACCAACCTCGAAAAGCGTATGTATGCTGAGGCCGGTGCCAACGAAGATAAGATGCGCATCGCTCGCAACGCTAAGGAGCAGGGTCTCGACGCTATCCATGACACTGTGCATGAAATGGCTAAGGATGAGGCTCGCCACGGCCGTGGATTCGCCGGCCTCTACGCTCGCTATTTCGGCAAAAAGTAATCTTCTCGTCAATTCAAAAAAAGGGGTGTGTCAATTCTCCTAAATTGACACACCCTATTTTTAAGCGTTCTCCCTCTCTCTGCCTTTTCCCTCCGACAATAAGAGTTTGTCTTAGGGTGATTCTGCGTAGCCAATTCCTAATTCATATCTCCTAATTCCTATCTCCTAATTAATCATGCGTATCCTCGCTATCGATTATGGCCGCAAACGATGCGGCGTCGCTGTCACCGATGCTCTCCAGATCGCTGCGAACCCCCTCCCGGTGGTCCGCACTTGCGACCTCCTCAACTTCCTCCATGACTATTGCGCAAAGGAGCAAGTCGAACGTATCCTCATCGGCGAACCACGCCAAATGAATGGCGAACCTTCCGAGTCTATGCGCTATATCAAGCCTTTCGTCGGACAACTCAAAAAACTCCTCCCCGATATCCCGATTGAGTTCGTCGATGAGCGGTTCACGTCGGTTATCGCCCATCGAGACATGATCACTGCCGGTTTCAAAAAGTCCGACCGACAACGAAAAGGCCTCGCCGACGAAATGTCTGCCGCAATAATACTTACCACCTGGCTCGAAGCTAAAAAATAAAGTCTTTAAAGTCAAATGCGACTTTAAAGACTTTTATATTTTAGCACTTCTAAAGACACTAAAGCCTTTATATTACAGGAAGCAGAGGATGATCAGCTGGGCTGCAATCACGCGCATGAACATCGTCAACGGATATACCGTAGAGTAGGATACTGCCGGCGCATCGTTGTTGGCAAGCTTGTTGCAGTATGCCAACGCCGGTGGATCAGTGTAGCCACCCGACATCACACCGCAGATCGTGAAGTAGTTCATCTTATATTTCGCTCTCGCGATGATGCCCATTACCAAGAGTGGTATCACCGTAATGGCAAAACCGTATGCCACCCATGTAGCTCCCTGGGCGTTGAACACGGTAGATGCAAAGTTCTTGCCCGCTGCTATGCCCACTGATGCCAAGAAGAGGCAGATGCCGATCTCTCGTAGCAGCAAGTTGGCTGATGAGTTGGTATAGGTCACCAAGTGTATCTTATGTCCGAAGGCACTTATCAAGATTGCCACTACCAATGGACCTCCTGCCAAACCAAGCTTCATCGGCACTGACATACCCGGAATAAACAAGGGGATGCTTCCCACCAAGATTCCCAAGAAGATGCCGATGAACATTGTAATCAGGTTCGGCTCGTTAAGCCGCTTCATGGAGTTACCCAACCGCTGTGCCAAGTTGTTGATATCCTCTAACTTACCCACCACGGTGATGCGGTCACCCATCTGTAGTCGCAAGTTGGGCGCCGCAAGAAGGTCGACACCGGCACGATTCACGCGGGTCACATTCAGCTGATAGGCAGAGTGGAGGCGAAGCGATCCTAATTTTACACCATTATATTGTGTGCGTGTCACCAAGATACGACGTGACACCACCGGCCCGCGCTCCATTTCCCATTTCTTCTCTACCTTCGGACCGATGAATCGACTGAAGATCTCTTCATCCTGGATCGAACATACCACCAGCACCAAGTCATCTTTCTCCAATACGTCTTGTGCCGTAGGGATGATCACCTTGCCATCCGGCTTCTCTATTCGTGAGATTACATAATCCACCGAGATGATGGTGTGCATCTTGTGCATGTTCAAGCCGTCTATCATGTCGTTCGTAACCTTGAACGTACAGATATGGGGTGCCAATACCGATGATTTCTCATCGCTCTCGATCTCTTTGATCTCTTTCTCTGTGTCAATCTTGAAAATCAGCTTGAGTACAATCATCGTCAGGATGATACCCACCACGCCAAGTGGATAGGCTGCTGCATAGCCCATCGACATCTGCTGCTCTACATCCATCATCTCCGGATGAACCTGGATCAGTGCCTGCTGTGCCGCACCAAGTCCCGGCGTGTTTGTTACTGCTCCACTCATGATGCCGACCATCTGCTCGATCGAGGTGCTCCCTTCAGAGCCTCCCTGCAAAAAGTAGATCGTAATCATGATCCCAACATTCAGCGCGATGCCGATAATCGCAAGCAAGTTCATCTGGATGCCTCCCTCCTTAAACGAGGAGAAGAAACCGGGACCCACCTGCATACCGATCGAGAAGATGAAGAGGATCAAGCCAAATTCCCTTAAAAAATTTAAAACATCCGTCTCCGCTGTATATCCGAAGTGTCCCAACAGGATACCCACAAAGAGAACGAATGTCACGCCAAGCGATACGCCGAATACCTTAATTTTACCTAAGTAGATGCCCGCGAATATCACAAAGGAGTACAACAAAATCGTACTCGCAAGTTGCATATTGCCGGGCTTAAAGAGGTCTATCAACCAGTCCATGTTTTATGTAACCTTTTTGTTTTGAAAAACGAAAGAAATGTATGCTTAATTACAGGCGCTCAGATCTCTTGACCTGATTTCCATCCCCATCCCTCCAATTTTTTTGCAAAATTACAATTTTTTTCTCATTTTCACCCCCTCCCATCCCCTTTTTTTTGCCATCTACCTCTAATTTTTCGCACCCTCGGGTCGACTTGGTCCTGTGGCCGTGCTTCTGCTTGACGTAAAAGTCATCCCCACTCAGCTCGACTTGGTTCTGTGGTCGTGCTTCAGCTTGACAAAAAAAGGGGCACACCCGACTAAGGTATACCCCTTTCTCTTTCTATTTAATTCGCTTATTTCACAAGCACTTTCTTATCTCCTACGATGTAGAGTCCCGAGGGAAGTCCTTGAGTTGCTATGGCTTTGTCGACACCGCGTGCCACTACGACTCCCTGCATGTTATACACATTCACTACTTCGCTCTCAACTGTTGCGATTTCCTCTACTCCGCTTTCGCCATCATTGCGAAGTGCCACGGCGCGGATGTTGAAGGGGTTGCCACCCTCCGGATTCATCTGAATCATCAGTCGATCCGTTGTGAGCACTGAGGCCAGATCGATACCATTTGCTGTCAGATCTAATGTCGCCATGCCTGCCTTGTGTTCGATCTTGTCGTTAGCTGCTACCAAGCCGCTATCTTCCCATGAGGTCAACACTTTGATGAAGTAGGTGTCGTAGTCTGCTTCTCCGGAGAGATAGATATCGAGATATCTCTCGCTATTGTATTTATTGAATGCCTCTTTGAAGATCTCTATCGTGTTCCAATTATCTACCCAGAAGTAGCCGCACCATACTGCTCCGGAAGGCGCTGTTGTGCCATCTGAATAAATTCCGACGCCGGTGACGCTGAAGCTTGCTCCGCAGAGTTCTACACCATTTGCTTTAACGGCGCTGATCATATCTTCGGTGAAGTATACCTTAAGATCTGTTTTACCCTCGCCAAGCCAGGTGTAGAGGGTGCCGGGCAGTTTCTCGCCGTTGGATTTCAGCTCGATCACGTCAGTCGTGGCGCTGAAGGTGATGTAGAGGTAGTTGCCCGGTTCCATCGTAACATCCGCAAAGTCAGCGGCGGGGATAGTCAATGTGGATTCCCATGTCACTGTCTGTCCATCTGCTGAGGTGAAGAGTGATTTCACGAGGGTCGGTTCTTCCGCCATCGCTGTTCCGGCGATAGTCGCTGCCATAAGGGCAGCTAATGCTAATTTTTTCATGATTTTTTTTATTTTAAAGTTTTTACCTGTTATTTTTTCTGTACTTTGATATCGGAGATGGTGATGTTGCCTCCGTAGGAGTTGATACTCCAGCAGTTGCGAGGCGTTGTGTAGACTCTTCCGGTCCAGGAGGCGATGTCGTTGATATATACAGTCACAACCGAGTTGTCGGTCACTATAGTGATGTCATATACACAATCTGCCGGCGTATTGAATTGATAGCCGTCGGTGTTGCCGATAAATCCTACGCCACCCTCTTCTTCGAAGTTGATCTTGCGGCGTGTGTCACTCTCCGGATTGATCATCACCGTGTAGTATTGCTCGGAGTCGGAGCCGCGACCGAAGGAGATGCCGAAGCGATCGCTTGCCCCGTCGGTAGTCACCCGGAAACTCAGTCGGTTGCTATAGCCGAGGCGTGGCAAGAGTTTGTGGCTATCCCCCTCCAACCGGAATCCGGCTATCGTGGTGGCTTCCCCAAGTTGAGAGGATATGGCAGGTATCTCGCCAAGTGTCAGTGTGCCATCTTCATGCTGTATCAGCTTGTGTGCCACTAAGTTGCCTCCCCAGTCGGGTGTGCCGGTGTTGCTGCTGCCCGCTTTGCTGGCACACCAACCCCAGATATAGCGATCGGTCCCGTTGCTCGCTGTCTTACCGGCATAGAATCCGCGTGAATCCAAGAATCCTTCATGGTCGTCTGGCCAAAGTCCTGCATCATCTTTGGTGCATGCTTTCAAACCTTCCAAGCTCTCGGCTTTGAAGTATTGTACACGTCGTATCGCATCATGCTGCTCGGAGTAAACTAAATACCACCATGAGCCCATCTTGAAGACATCGGGACATTCGTAGAATCTATCCCACATCATGGTCATAAATACTCCGACGGATTGCCAGTTCAGTAGGTCGGTGGAGGTGTATTC
Source organism: Lepagella sp. (assembly GCA_051878555.1). Lineage (GTDB taxonomy): Bacteria > Bacteroidota > Bacteroidia > Bacteroidales > Muribaculaceae > Lepagella. Next base: position 23,097 of record JBJEKI010000094.1, read on the forward strand.
AGCCAAAACTCCTTTACCGCTCTTCTTTGTGGAGATGAGCATGTGGTAGAGACCGTCATCACCTTGGAACACGAAGGGGTCACGGAAGTCGCTGTTGCTATATTCGTCGCCTCCGGTCACGAGCATATTGTGATTCTTGCTCCAGCTGCGGAAGTCGGTAGAGGTTGCCACCATCACTGCCTCATTTACCCCTCCGGTCGATGCCGGATTGGGGGAATGTGCCGTGTAGAAGGTGTAGTATACGCCATCTTTGTAGATGGTCGAGCCGGTGCCTAAGGCTGCATCCAGTTCGGTCTCAGCGCCGCAACTGATCAGCTCACCGAGAGAGGTGTAGCTCGCTCCATCCTTGGTAGATACACACCATATTGGGTGGTAGGTCAGGGGCTGGTTGGGGCGGAAGTCTTGAAGATACATCACTTTGAAGTCTCCCTCCACCGGGTCGTAGAAGGGCATCGGGTCACCTACATAGCCCACGGCCGGCTTGTAGTAGATCGCTTGCTTACCCTGATCGCTCGACGCATAGTAGAGGTCGCTGCCATCAAGATTGCGATCGGTGATCACAGGATCGTCACTGCTGCATGCTGTTATCGAGGTGAAGATCCCCGCCAGTAGCAGATATGTTGATATCTTGGTTTTCATCTTTTTCTTGTTTCTTGTGATTGGTTATATGTTTTACCTCTCGTTATTGGCACAGATAGTTGATGGCATTCTTGGTCAACTTGATCCGGTTTTCACTATATGGATTGTTGTTGCCGCTCGGGTCATACCATTCGTATGCCGGACTGCCGATCACTATCACTCGGCCGCTCGTATACCCCTTGAGGGCTTCGTAGGGCTCAAATTCAGCCACCGTGATAACGTTGGCATCGAATGTGTCGCCCGATCCGAGTGCCACTGCGCCGGTCTTCTCCATCCAGTCGTCGAGCGTACTGTATGCGCTGCCGATAGTCCATTGCAGGGTGCGTCCCGAGTTCTTGCAGCCGCTCCCCACCAAGAGGATTTTCTCTCCTGATGTGGCGATGCCGCTATAGAGCGGATGACTCTCATGACCGGTGATGCTGATACCTAAGTCGGCTGACAAGGTGCTGTAGTTGTCGCCGCCAAACATTTCGTTGGGCGATTGCTGGTTCTTGGCGATGCGCCATACGTCGTTGATATATCTTGCTCCGTCGCGCGTGGCAAGAATGTTACCTCCCCTCAGCCAGTAGCTGTTGAATTGGTCGCGGGTATCCCACATCTGTGAGGGCCAGTCGGTGAAGTCCAAGTGTGCCCATACCATCTTGTAGTCGTCGAGCTTCTCTTCCCCGTCGAGGATCTGTTGCAGACTCACGTAGGTTGTCCCCGGAACGTTGTCGCGCATCCATGCCCAAGCAGCTGCCGCTTCGGCATCTAACTGGTCGGCGCTCGCTTTGTTGCCGATGAAGGCCTTCGGCTCTCTCGACATGTCATCTTTAATCACGGTCACTACATATTTCTCGGTGGCGCTTCGGAGTGTAGCGGTGAATTCCACCGGCTTGCTGAAGTCGAGCACTGTTCCCGATTCCGGAGTCACTGTGGCACCTTCGGTCACTTCGTAGGTGACCACCATCGAGGTCACGTCGCTCTCCATAGGCACGAAGACATTGATCGTATGGAGTGTGTTGTCGATTACTCCCTCATATTCCCCATTGAGCTTGAAGCTGAGGAACTCGACACGGTCATGACCGGTGTAGAGTGTATAGGTGTTGTAGACGTTGCCGTTGATCACGCGGATGGCTCTCGGCATAGTGCCGTCGAATGTCGTTCCTGCCGGATAGTCGCAGGTTGCCCCTTCGCTCAGCGTAATCGCTTCGACACTCAGCTTGGTTAGATCTTGACTCACCGGAAAGTTAACTGTGATCCTCTTCGCGGTGTGGTCGATCTCTCCCTCCATGCCGCTCACAATGATCGATTCGATGCGTGTGTTGCCATCAAGTCGCAACGAGGTGTCGTTGTCGTCTGAACAGGAGGCCATGAGCCACCCTCCGACCATCGCCAGCATCAGATATATGATTTTATCGATTGTTTTCATGATTTTATTCTTTTTTTCATGTTGTTATTACCAGTTGCCGATGTTTTGCTTGTAGTGCCCGTTCGATGCACTGATCTGCGAGAAGGGTATCGGCAGGTATTCATTCTTGTCGGCAGTGAATTGTGCTCCGCTGTAGATGGTGCAGTTGTCGGCTTCGTCGGCAAAGTATTTATTCAGCGTCTCGGCGGCTTCGCCCCATCTCACCAAGTCGAAGAAACGTTCGCTCTCCATGCCCAGTTCAAGGCGACGCTCGAATTTCACTATCTTAAGCGCTTCATCTTTGGAGTAACTGCCGTTGTAGTTGCGGATGTTGATCCTTACACCATAGAGCTTTTCGTAATCGGAAATCATCGATACACTCTGGCGTGCTCTCGTTCTCAGACTGTTGACGATGGCTATCGCTTCGGGGATTCCTTCGCCCAGTTGCACGAGTGCCTCGGCTCTTACCAATTGTATGTCTGCATAGCGCAATACGATGCGGTTCATCGGCGATCCCCACCATGCACCCTTCACCAAGTAGCCGCTGTCGGGATCCACATTATGCTTCAGCGATACGTAATATCCATAGAGGCCGTTGCTGCGGCTCCACACTGCCGTGCGATCCATCATATAGTTCTTGTTGAACATATAGGGGAGTCCCGGCATGCCGATGGTCAGGAAGAGACGCGGGTCGGCATAGTCTGAGCCTTTGTCATAGTCGGTGGCATTGAAGGTGTCGAGATAAGGGAGTCCATCTGCATCGGTGCGGAAGGCGTTGACAAGGTTTTGACTCGGCTTATAGAAGTCGCAACCACCGTCAGTGACGCCCGGAATGTTGGGAACGATCAGTCCGTATGCCCAGTTACAGTTACCATGCGCCGTACCGTCGTTGTAGGAGTATTGCATTGCCCAAATTGATTCCGGTCCATTCTCATATTGCGGCTCGGGACGGAAGTTGTCGTGGTAGTCGCCGGCAAGTCCATACTGCCCATATAGCGCCGGATTGGTGTATTCCACCACTTTTTGAAGATCTTCACGATTGATCTCGGTAACTTTGTGACTCGTCGGATCGTCTTGACGATAGGCCTTGTAGAGATAGACTTTGGCAAGATAGGCGGCTGCCGCACTCTTGGTGGGGCGACCTACGTTGGCTTGTGTCTCAGGAAGATGATTGTAGGCATATTCCAGATCGTTGATGATCTGTTGCCATCCTTCGTCGTTGGTGTAGGTCTCGTTGCTCAGATTGTTGTATTCTTCGGGCGAGAGCATCTCGTCGTTGGCGAAGGGTATCTTCTTATAGAGTCGCTTCAGGAGGAAGTGTCCGTGAGCTCGCAGGAATTTCATCTCACCGATGCGGGCGTCGCGCTCGGGATATTCCTCTGTGCTCATGTTGTCGAGCACTTGAAGTGCCGCATTCGAGCGGGAGATCGCGTTGTAGAGACGCTGCCACATGTCGGAGATGTTCCAGTTGGTAGTCATGATACCCTGTTCGATCTCAAGGGCGTGGAACACGTCGCCATCTTCCGTACCATTGCCTCCCTTGTAGGCATCGTCGCTGCGTACGTCGAAGTTCCACATCGAGAAGGAGGAGTTGATGTCTTCGGCTGATATCCAGATAGCGTAGGCGGAGATCACTAAGTTGTCGGCATTCTCCGGGGTCATCACTTGGGTGTCGTCGAGTACGCCCTGGGGTGCCGGCTCATCAAGAAAACTGTCGCAACTTGTCCCCAGAATCGCAAGTGCCAGAGCCGTGCCATATATTATCTTTTTCATCGTGTTCTGTTTTAGACGTTAAGGATTAGAATACTAAGTTTACTCCGAAGGTGACGTTGGTAGCGATTGGGTATCCGTAGTTGGGATTCTCCGGGTCTACTCCTGTGAAGTTCTTACTCTTGATGGTCAGCAGGTTCTGTGCGCTGACATAGAAGCGAAGCTTGTTGATATGGGCTTTGCTCGTGATCTTCACCGGCAGAGTGTATCCGAATTGGATGTTGCGAAGTTTGAGGAATGACCCATCTTCCACATAGTAGGTAGAGACGCGCTTTTCGTTGTTGACATCTGAGCGTGTCAGTGCAGGTATGTCGGAGTCGGGATTTGCCGGTGTCCAGGCATCCAAGAGTCTGCTACCCTTGTTGAGGAAGCCGATGTTAAGTCCGCTCCAGAGGTCGGTCTCTTTCTTGAGGTCGGAGATCACGTCTGCACCCTGCGACCCTTGCCAGAACATGGAGAAGTCGAAGTCTTTATATTGCAGGTTGACATTCAGACCGTAGGTGAAGTCGGGGGTCGGATCGTAGATCCAGTCTTGGTCTTTCTCAGTGATGGCACCGTTGCCGTCAAGGTCGCGCCAACGAATGCGGCCGACTCCTGCTCCCTCTTGCAGGGCATGCTGATCTACCTCTTCCTGGCTCTTGAAGATGCCGTCGGCGATGTAGCCTACCTGTGCCCCCATCGGGTGACCAATCACGCTATATACTCCGTTGCCTCCGAAGGTGCCGTTGGCGGCCACTGTGGCGGGAAGCTCGGTGATCTTGTTGCGATAGGCGGCGATGTTGCCCGTGATCTCGTAGGTGAAGCCGTAGGAGGTCGTGTTGCGGAAACCGAGATTCAGTTCCACACCCTTGTTGTCCATGCCGCCGGCGTTGATCCATTGTGAACTCCCCTCTCCCATAGCGCCGATGCCTGCCATCTGTACCAAAATGTCGGAGGTCTTCTTGTAGTAGAGATCTAATGATCCGAATAGGCGTGAGTTCAAGAAGGAGAAGTCAAGTCCGATGTTATATTGTGTCGTAGTCTCCCACTTGATGTCGGGGTTGCCGATCTGGTCTCTCTTGAAACCCGACGGGAGGATGCTGCCACCATTTGTGCCGTCGATGTCGTAGGATGTGCCATAGCTTTGTCCTCCCGATTCGTTGACACCATAGTTGGGTACATATACATAGTAGCGTGCCAAGTTGCTGATCTGCTGGTTACCGGTCGTACCCCACGACAGACGAAGCTTTAATTCGTTGAGCCAGCTTTCGTCTCGCAGAAAGCTCTCGTTGTTGATACGCCAGCCTAATGACACGGAGGGGAAGGTGGCAAATCGATTGTTGGCACCGAAACGTGATGAACCATCGTGACGCACTGTTACACTTGCCAAGTAACGACTGTCGTAGGAGTAGTTGGCTTTAGCAAAGAAGGATACCAAGGAGTAGCCGTCGCCCGATCCGTAAGCTTGCGCTGTGCCGATACCGGCATCAGGCCACATATAGTCTGGATTCAACACCGAGAAGTCCTCTTTGTAGGCGGAAAACCATTCCGAAGTCTCTCTGATCAATTCGACACCTACCAAGGCATCGACATGATTCTTGCGCGCATCGATATTGTAGGAGGCTACGGCATTCCACATCCAGCGGTTCCAGTGCTCTTGCTTTGCCTCGACTCCATTGGTGGCGTTCGCTACGTTGCCTTCAGTGATGGGATAGGTGAAGATGCGTTGCTTCTTTTGTGAGTAGTCCAAACCGAAAGTGCTCCGAATGTTGAAGCCTTTGAAGGGGGCTACGTTGATATAGGCATCGCCGAAGTAGCGCCAGTAGACGTAGCGGTTGTCTTTGTTGCGCTCAAGTCGCGCCACCGGGTTTTCACGGTCGGGATATCCTCCCACCGGACCGGCATATTCCCCATCAGTGGTGTATACCGGCAGTGAGGGGTTGAATTGCAATACATTTTGCAAGAAGCCGCCCGGGGCTGAGACTTCGTCGGTGCGACTCAAGGTGAAGTGCTCGCCGATGGTCAGAATGTCGCCGAAGGGCTTGTATTCGTTGTTCAAACGAGCGGAGAATCTCTCAAAGTCGGTATCTTTGATGATACCCAAGTTCTTGTAATAGCCGAAGGAGAAGAAGGATTTTACCCTGTCGCTACCTCCCGAGATGGTGAAGTTGTAGTTCTGGATCAGACCGGTGCGTGTGGTCTCGTCAAACCAGTCAGTGTCCGATGCCGGGGTAGTGCCGGCGGCATCGAGATATTTCGCCATGTTGATGTTATAGAGTGTCGGATTGCCCGAGGCGTCATAGCCCCAGTTGAAGTTGTATCCCAAACCATTGGTGTTGGGATCTTGACCATCGTTGACGTAGGCTTGCCAGAGTGATCTGCCATAGCCCTCAGCATTGAGCACACTCATCTTGTTGACATAGAATTGTGCCGAGACACTCGCATCTAATGTGATTTTAAGGTCTTTGCCTCGCTTGGTGGTGATGATGATCACACCATTCGCTGCTCGCGATCCATATATTGAGGCTGAAGCGGCATCTTTGAGCACCTGGATACTCTCGATGTCGTTCGGGTTCAATTCATGCATGCCCGATTTGGTAGGTACGCCATCCACGATATAGAGCGGGTCGTTGTCGTTGAGAGTGCCGATACCTCTGATCCTCACGGTAGCTGCTCCCGAGGGACCGCCATCTGCCGTGATGTTCATTCCCGGCACTCTCCCTTGCAAGGCTTTGATCGGGTTGTTCTCGTTCTGCTTCGAGATCTCATCCACATCTACGGCGGTGATCGCTCCCGTCACATCGACTTTCTTCTGTGTGCCATATCCCACAACTACCAATTCGTTGAGCACTTGCGAGGATTCGACAAGCATTACTTTCATCCCGTCGACAGCCTTGACTTTCTCGGTCTCATATCCAATGTAGGATATCACCAAGCGGCTCCCTTCGGGCACTGTGATTGTGAAATTGCCATCCAAGTCGGTGGCTGTCCCTTTACTCGGGCTTTTCTCCGGTTGAACGGTCGCTCCGATCAGTGGCTCGTTGTCGCTCTTGCTACACACCGTCCCATGGATCGTCACGTCCTGTCCATTCGCCATTATCCATGTCGTCAGGATGAATAGCGCAATTAGGATCGATTTTTTCATGATTATAGCGGGTTGTTTTGAAATTTCATGTCGCAAATTTATCCCTTATATCTATCCTCCGTTATAACGCATGTTGCATCCATCCCAATTTTTGTTGCAACGGAACATTTCTTATATCTTTTGCACAATAATTACCATTCCCATAGACTGAATAAGCGCCTCTTGATCCTGTGGTAGAGCTTCAGCTCGACATAAATAAAGCGGGCAAAGCCCGCTCCATTCCTAATTCCTAATTCCTAATTCCTAATTGATAGAAAGCTCTTCCCGAAGCTCGCTCGGTGTCTTGCCATACACTTCCCGGAAGCATTTCGTGAAGTATGCCGGATTCGAGAACCCTACCGCGTAGGCGATCTCACTTACCGACAGTTCGCTACCGGTGAGCATACGCCGTGCTTTCTTCAGTCGTATATGGCGGATCAATTCGTTGGGCGAGTAGTTGGTAAGCGATTTGATCTTCCGATAGAATTGAGTCCTCCCCAATCCCATCTGACTCGCTATCTCTTCAACACTCAATTCGCTGTTGCCAAGTTGCGGCTCTAAGATGTCCAAGAATTTGCGATAGAACTCACTGTCGATATCTCCTCCTACACTCTTGATGGCTTTGTCCGATGCCACCGGCATCTTCGTCTCTTTCTTTTCTTCGTCTGCTTTGATGCCATTCTCCGGCTTCCCCTGCATGTCGTAAAGCTCGCGGATCCGTTTGCGATTCTCGATAAGATTGGCAACTCTGCTCTCTAATACCTTGTGTGAGAAGGGTTTGGAGATATAGCCGTCGGCTCCTGATTCATATCCCTCGGCTCGCTGTTCGTCGAGCGAACAGGCAGTCAGAAGCAACACCGGTATGTGGCTCGTAGTTACCTCCCCTTTGATGCGGCGGCAACATTCGAATCCATCCATCTTAGGCATCATTACATCGCAGATGATGATGTCCGGTACATATTTCACACTCATCCGCAATCCCTCTTCACCATTGCTTGAGCTGATGATGCGGTAGCGATCGCGGAATTGCTCTTTGATCATCAGTCGGATGTCGGCATTGTCGTCGATGATAAGCATCACCGGCTTTTCATCCTCTTTACATGCGCCAACACCATCTTCTTCTGCCGATTCAAGGGCGTCGATCTCGTTGATTGCCCCCTCCAAGAAGATATCTTTTACGTTATCTCCTCTCAAGGCTTCACACTCCACTTTCTGATCTTTAGAGATATGGACTATCGGCAGTGTGACACTGAATTTTGATCCTTTCCCCGGTTGACTCTCGACACTCAATGTGCCGGAGTGCAATTCGACGAAGGCTTTTGTAAGCGCCAGGCCGATTCCCGACCCGTCGGGATGCACTTTCTCCACCTGGTAGAAGCGCTCGAAGATCTTTTCAAGGTTTTCTTCGCTGATCCCCACGCCATCGTCGATAACAATGAAATGTAATTTGCCATCCTCTATACGACTCTCGAAGGTGATATGCCCATTGTCGGGGGTGTGCTTAAAGGCATTGGAGAGAAGGTTGAAGGTGACGCGCTCTATCTTCTCTTTGTCGATGGCAAGTCGATATTCCTCTCCCTCTGCCATCTCGATATTGAGCTTGATGTGACGTCGTGTCGCCACCGAGCGGAAGGATTCCACCCATTCTCGAGCTTCCGTTTCGAAGTCCACCTCTTCAAGATGGAGCGAGAGCTTGCCATTCTCATATTTGCGGAAGTCGAGTAGCTGGTTGATAAGTCGATTGAGTATCTTGGCATTCTTCGCCGCTATCCTCAGCAGAATGTTTTTGCGATCTTCTCCCATGTCGGGCGTTTCGATAATCTGCTCGATCGGGTCGGCTATGAGGGTCAGCGGTGTTCGAAGATCATGTGATACGTTGGTATAGAACACAAGTTTGGAGTTGGTGGCTTGGGTCAGTTGCTCGTTCAGAATCTTCTGACGGTCGCGTTGCTCTTCAAGCTCTCGGTTTTTCTCTTGTAGTTGTTGTCTATGCTGTTGTGCCACATAATACCATCTCCATATTATATATACCACCATAGCCATCAGCACTATTACTGCGATCATGGCATAGAGGAATGCGGTCTGCGAGGAGTGCTTTTCCCAGTAGGTGTCTACCTGCTTTTTGAGTTTCTTCATCTTGTCGGTTTCGTCGGTAAGTTGCTTGTTTTGCAATAGCAGGATTCCGGCGTTGCTGCGATCGACAGCCGATGAAACTGGTAGGTATTCATCTCGCGGGTATGGACGCCCTTCAAGTATGTCGATGGCTCGATTGATGATATGTTGACCCTCGGTAGGGTAGAGGAAGGTGGCATCTATCACTCCATCTGCCACTGCCTGTATGCCGATGGTCGGGGCGGCATCTATACCTATTATCTTGATATCGTCGCGCCCAATGGCTCGTGCCGCCTCGGAGGCGCCGATCGCCATACGGTCGTTGTGGGCATAGATAAGATTTGTCTCCGGATGCTTACGAAGCATGGAGTCTACCGCTCTCTTCGCCTCTTCGCCATTCCATCGAGCACAGGCTGAGGCTATTATTTCTATCCTCCCGATGCTGTCTGCTCCCTGATGAAATCCGCTATGACGCTCGTCGGCCGGCGTCGATCCGTCAAGACCGCGAACTTCGATTGCCTTGATATCTCCTTTCACCAAGTTGACGGCATATTCCGATGCCATCTTCCCGATGCCTCGATTGTCTACCCGGATGTTGGCTGTGTAACTGTCTCCTCGGATGTCGCGGTCGAAGATCACTACCGGAATCCCGCGTTCATACACATCTTTTATTATAGGGGTCAACCCCTCTTCTTCGTTGGGTGCTACGATCAGAATGTCAAATCCATTCTCCACAAAGTAGCGGATGTCTTCGATCTGCTTCTGACTGCTGTCGTCGGCTGAACGGATCTCTACCTCGATGTCGTTGTGAAACATCATCTCGCGCTTGATCTCTTCGTTGAGCTTCGAACGCCAGTCATCTTGGCTGCATTGAGACACACCGATCTTATAGCGTCGATCAGGCTTGCTGCATCCTATCATTAGTGACCCGATTATCATGGTCAGGAGTAGGGGTATGAGTCTTTTCACGATAATTCTTCCCGGTTATTGTTTATTTTACACCTACAAATATAGTCATTTTATTGATATTTTCGTTGCATCAATTATAATTTATCGGTTTATGAAACATAATTTATATCTTATGCAACATTTATATTCTCTCCTCTCTACTCATTTTATTAATTTTGTGGCAAATGTTTTTAATCTATCATGAATTCTCACTTTTTTAGATCATGAATATTCGTCAATTTTTATCATCTCTCTTGGCTCTCGGCAGTATCTTCTCCACTTTTGCCGCTTCGGCTGTTAAGGTGGAGCATCTCGGCTCTAACAATACTTTAGTGCGTGTCGAGGATGAGGGTAAGTACCTTCTCCTCCCGGTGGGTGAGGCTGCTTCGGAGGCTTCGGTCAATATCATCGTCGATGGCAATTATGAGCGAACCATCTTCGTGCGTCTCGCCACTTCTTCCGTCGATTATAAGGTGCCTTTTGATCTCACTCCTTACAAGGGTCATAAACTGATCTTGAATGTAGTTACCAACAATGGCCTCCATTCAGAGTCCGATCGCTGCTGGTCGGAGTTTGAAGTTACCGATAGTTTCGATACTGCCAATCGTGAGGCTCTTCGCCCCCTCTTCCATCATACCCCGAAGTATGGCTGGATGAACGACCCCAATGGTATGTTCTATAAGGATGGTGAGTGGCATCTCTATTTTCAATGGAATCCCTACGGCTCGAAGTGGCAGAATATGACTTGGGGGCATGCTTCATCTCCCGATCTTGTAAATTGGACTGATCATGATCCTGTTCTTTTCCCCAATGGCTTGGGCTCGGTGTTCAGCGGCAGTTGCGCTGTCGATAGCGAGGGTACTGCCGGTTTCGGTAAGGATGCTGTCATCGCTATGTACACCTCCGCCGGGGCAAGCCAGGTGCAGAGTCTCGCCCATAGTGCCGATAATGGTTATTCGTTTTCCGTATATCCCGGCAATCCCGTTTTGGCTCTCTCGTCAGAGGCTCGTGACCCCAATTTCTTCTTCGATCCCATCTCCAAGAAGTGGAATTTGATACTCGCTCATCCTCTCGACCATGAGATGCTGATCTTCTCTTCTTCCGACCTCAAGGAGTGGAGCCTTTCTTCCGCTTTCGGCAAGGGCCTTGGCGCGCAGGATGGAGTCTGGGAGTGCCCCGATCTTTTCCCCCTTAAGGTGGATGGATCCGACAATGTGAAGTGGGTGATGATATGCAGCATCAACCCCGGTGGACCTTTCGGCGGCAGTGCTACTCAATATTTTGTCGGCGATTTCGATGGCAAGACTTTTACTCCCGACTGCCTTGCTGATGGTTCTGTCCCCACCAAGTGGATGGATTTTGGCAAGGATCATTATGCCACTGTCAGCTGGAGCGATGCCCCCGCCGGTCGCCGTTCTGTTATCGCATGGATGAGCAATTGGCAGTATGCTGACGTCGTACCGACCCAACAGTTCCGTAGCGCCAACAGCCTCCCTCGCGACCTCTCCCTCTTCACTGCTCCCGATGGTCAACTCTATCTCAAGACCATCCCCGCCCCGGAGGTGGAAAGCATCGTCGGTCGCCCCTCGCTTCGTCGCAATAATGTGAAAATATCTTCTCGACTACAGTCGTTCCAACTCCCGACTGCCAATTCCGGCATCTGCACCATCGATCTTACCATCGATCCCAAGGAGGCTTCGAAAGTAGAGTGCCTCCTCTCTAATGCTGAGGGTGATAGAGTAGTGGTGGCTTATGATGTCGAGAAGAAGTTGGTGTCGTTCGATCGTAATAACAGCGGTATCGTCGATTTCAGCAAGGATTTCTGTGTCGTGTCGCAGGCACCTACTCTCTCTGATTCTAATGTCTTGTCGCTACGCATATTTATCGACCGCTCAAGCATCGAAATCTTCGGAAATGAGGGCAAGTTTGCCTTGACCAACCTTGTCTTCCCTCACTCTCCATACACGACTCTTTCGCTCTCTGCCGATCGTAAGTGTAAGGTGTCGTCGATCAGCGTGGCTCCCATAACGCCCTCTTCGGTTAATTAAATTTATCTTTATTGATTACCAACAATTATTTTATCTTTAGAAATGTTCTTTTTCATTAAGTCATGAAATCTCAAATCTCTAATTCCACTCCCGGCAAAAGCTCGCTGCTTCAGATCATCCCGGTGATGCTCTGCTTCTTCGCTATGGGATTTGTCGACCTGGTTGGCACTGCCTCGAATTATGTCCAGAAGGATCTGAACCTCCTCGATTCGCAAGCCAACATCTTCCCCTCTCTCGTCTTTTTCTGGTTCTTGATCTTCTCAGTGCCTACCGGCATGCTGATGAACCGCATCGGTCGTAAGAAAACCGTGCTCCTCAGCCTCGCCATCACTCTGATTTCTCTTTTTGTGCCTCTCTTTGGCAATGATTATTATACGATGCTGATCGCTTTCTCCCTCCTCGGCATCGGTAATGCCGTGATGCAAACCTCCCTCAATCCCTTGGTGAGCAACCTTATCTCTTCCGATAAGCTGGCTTCGACGCTGACTCTCGGGCAGTTCGTTAAGGCTATCGCTTCCTTCCTCGCTCCGATCGTTATGGCTTGGGGTGCCACGACCCTTTTTCCGGTGTTCGGCCTCGGATGGAGAGTGCTCTTTCTCATCTATGCTTTGGTATGCCTCATCTCTGTAGCTGCCCTCGCCGCTACACCTATCCATGAGGCCCGCCCCGATAAGGCTTCCGGCATTATGGACTGCCTCAAACTTCTGGGTCGTCCTTTCGTGTTGCTCTGTTTCATCGCCATCGTCTGCCATGTCGGTATCGATGTCGGCACCAACACCACCGCACCCAAGATAATCATGGAGCGCCTCTCCCTCCCTCTCGAGGAGGCCGGCTTCGCTACAAGCGTCTATTTTATATTCCGTACCATCGGTTGCTTCCTCGGTGCTTTCATCCTTCGAAAGATCTCTTCGAAGCTATTCTTCTTCATAAGTGTGGTGATGATAGCTCTGGGTCTCGCTCTTCTCCTTTTCGCAGATTCTTTAGCTATGCTCTATACTGCCATCGCTCTGGTAGGTTTCGGTAATTCAAATATCTTCCCCATCACCTTCTCACAGGCTCTTATCAATCAACCAGATGCTCGCAATGAGGTCTCCGGCCTTATGATCATGGGACTCTTCGGTGGCACTCTCTTCCCTCTCGCCATGGGTTATGCCGCCGACGGTGTTGGCGCTCAATGGGCTGCCGTGGCTGTCATGCTCGTCGGAGCAGCTTATCTCGCTTTCTATGCTTTAAATATCAGAAAAGAGAAGTAATACGTTATTATATATAACAGAAAGATATATAATAGAAAGTCTAATCAAAAACTCAATTTCATCTTGTTATGAATGATAATAGAAATATAGTAGTTGGTATGGGTGAGGCGCTTTGGGATTGTCTTCCCGAGGGCCGTAAGATCGGTGGCGCTCCCGCTAATTTTGCTTACCATGTCTCTCAATTTGGCATCGATAGCCGCGTCGTCAGTGCTGTCGGTAATGATGATCTCGGCAGTGAGATTCTCGATACTTTCAACTCTATGGGCCTCAATACTGATCATATCAAGACTGTCGATTTCCCTACCGGCACTGTCGATGTGACTCTCGATGAGAAGAGGGTGCCTCATTATAATATCGTACAGGATGTGGCTTGGGATAATATTCCCTGCACTCCCGACTTGATGGAACTCGCTTCTAGAACTCGCGCCGTATGCTTCGGCTCGCTCGCTCAGCGTAGTGAGGTGTCGCGTCGCACTATCCTCAGCTTCCTCGATGCAGTGCCCGATACTCCCGATTCTTATAAGGTGTTTGATATCAATCTGCGTCAGAGTTTCTTCACTCCCGATGTGCTCAAGGAGTCTATCTCTCGCTGCAATGTCTTGAAAATCAATGATGAGGAGTTGGGTCTCGTAAGTCAGATGTTCGGTTATCCCGGCATCGATTTCAAGGATCAGTGCTGGATTATCCTTGGTAAGTATGCCCTCAAACTCTTGATCCTTACTTGCGGCACTGATGGTAGCTATGTCTTCACTCCCGGCAAGGTCTCTTTCCTCCCGACTCCTATCGTGGAAGTGGCTGATACTGTAGGTGCCGGCGATAGCTTTACCGGTGCTTTCCTCGCCTCTCTGCTCCATGGCAAGAGCGTGGAGGAGGCGCATCGATTGGCTGTCGACACAAGCGCTTTCGTCTGCACTTGCAATGGCGCTATGCCCAAACTCCCCGACACCCTAACCTCGCAATGCAAGTAATCTCAAAGTAATAATTTTCTCATTGTAACTTATGTATAGTAAAATTTCTAAGGTATTAAATTTTGTTTATATAGGTTCTTCAGTGTAAATCTCATAGGATTTTAGGTTAAGTCAAAAAGGCTGTGTCGTAGCGATTACGACACAGCCTTTTGCTTTTATGTGGTATATGGAAAAAGGCAAGCGTCTCAGACGCTTGCCTTTACGATATTTAGAATTTTGTCAGATTATTTACCAGTAGTGAT
>JBJEKI010000095.1:0-9661 GCA_051878555.1 Lepagella sp.
AGAATGTCTTCAGGTATTGCAGAGCTTCATCCATCTTCCCTTTACGGATCAACAGACTCATGTCGCCCAATATCGGTTTCCATTCTCCGGCACGATTATAAACATAACCGGGCAAGAGACTTTCCATCAAACCGATCCTGATTTCAGTGTTGGGTATGTCAAGAGTATATGATTCAGTTTCGGGGTCATAATGCTTGATGGTAAGATATCCACTCTGATATAAAAGGGGTGTTATACTTGTAAGGCGTTCTGCCGGGGCATCGAAGCCATTTTCGCCAAGACGATTGCCACCTATCTGCGAAGGAGCAATGTTAAACTTTCGAAGCATCTCGATCAAGAAAGTCGGAGTGCCGCTTCCAAACCAGTAACTACCCAACTGTTGTTTACCAAGGGCAGACAAGAGACTATAAGGGTTGAAGATATCGGGTGATGGCCATGTGAAGTGATAGCCGTCATATCGATATGTTAATTCATTGATCATCTCTTCGTGAGTGTAACCATATGCTTTAGCAAGTTCGTCGACATGACCGCTAAGTTGATCGGCAAGTTCCTCCTTAGAAATTCCGCAAATATCGGCAAAGCGAGGCTCCATACTTACGTTGTCAATGTTGTTCAGTTCACTAAAGATACTAAGCTGAGTGAACTTGGTGATTCCGGTGAGGAATACAAATCTCAAGTACGGGTCGCAAGCTTTGAGTGGAGAGTAGAAATTGCGCATTATATTGCGAAATACCGGAAGATTGGCGTCCTCGTGAAGTACATCAAGCAACGGAGAGTCGTATTCATCGATCAGCACCACCACTTGCTTACCGGTTTTCTCATAGATACGCATTATTAGACCTATAAGTCGTTGGTTGGGAAAGTCCCCGATACCCTCTTCCCTACCCCAGATAGCTTCGTAACGAGTTAATTTTGCATTCAAATCATTTTCCAATACTTCTTTGGCTACACTCTTGGACGTACTCATATCAAAGTGGAGCACGGGGTAATGTTCCCACTCTGTCTCTAACGAGTCTATCGCCAGACCCTTGAACAGGTCTTTTCTACCTTCGAAATAATAACGGAGGGTTGAGGTAAGGAGTGTCTTGCCGAAACGGCGTGGCCGACTCAAGAACACATACTTACTAAGTCCATGAGTCAACTCATAGACTTGGCGAGTTTTGTCGACATAGAGGAAATCACCTTTAATGATCTCCTGAAAATCCTGCATGCCAAGTGGGCACTTCCTCAACTTCTTTTCCATAGCCATTTTGATGCTTAATTCCGTTTTACTCCGTAAAGTTACAACAAAAGAAGCCACCAACAAAATTCCAACCAATATTTTTTACTATTCCGAAGACAACAACCCCGCCCACTACGCCGGCACCACCGACCTGACTCTTGGCTACCGCCTTATCGAATACCTATCGGACGCGCGGTACTGGTACTGATGCTAAAAGCCGCCGAAACAACTTCTATATGGATGCTCTTCGGCGGCTGAGTGTGATAGCTTATTGTAGTATAGAAATATGTTAATAAATCCTGTACCGATAAAAACCTCCAGGTTTTAGAGTTTCTTCTTGCCAATAATTTGATCCATTGTAATTGCCATCATCATTGGGGTTTAATGGATACAATCCTGTATCAACGCTACTTGTATTGCCGGTATTTGGAGTGTTATTGGTTTCAATGACAAAGTGAAGACCGATTTTCTGTTCGTTGAAAGGATCACAGTTTACGATCATGATATATGTTGGTACACTGGCGCTACTGCTATCCGGATTAGGCTTTTCAATCTTGGTTATTAAGAGGCCATGACCATAGGCGCGAACTTCATTTAATGCCCCATAGCCATTGGTAGGTGCTGTGCTATTGCCGTCAACGTGAATGTATTCTGTAGTACGACAATTATAGAAAAAGCTATTCTCGGCTTTTACTTCACCTAAGATTGTTTTTACATGATCCCAAATAGGTGTCTTATTCCCATAAAGGTCTAAGGGCCCCATCTCATCATTCTCGACAAGATTTAATCCTATTAGTTCATTGTTTTCGTTTCTTACATTTATGATTGAATAATCCTTTTTATAGTTCCAAAAGACAAGACCTTGAGCGCCAAATGCAAGAGCTGAAAAAGCTTCAAATCTCAGAATCCCTTCCGAAGGGAATGGGTAGCATACTTTATCTGTTTTGTGAGCTAAACATAAACAATATGCCCAAAATGGTTTACCTGATTCTTGAGCTTTCTTTGAAAAAATGTTAAGATAATGAATATGAGTTATTGTATCAACGGTAAAAGTTGTTTTGTCTATACTGCGTTTTACCGGATATAAGTCAAACGTCCATAATGGAGGATTAAATGTTCTCTCATATTCATCGAGATAACTTTCGTATGTATTGTGCGAACCAATCCACAATGAATTTGTGCTTGCTGCAAGGTTCATAAATACTATATGCTTGTTATCAAAATTTAAAATATTTTGATAATTATTGCAAATATAGTCGACGCTATTTGGGTCATGCCAATCTGAGAATGTAGGCTCGTCTTTGACCTGCCAGCCTCCAAGGGCCGGATGATTTACAAATTTCTCAACAAATGACATTGGCCATTCTTGTTTATATTGCTTGCAACCGGGAGTTGGATTAAATTTCAATATCGGAGAGTTAATGATTAATTTGATGCCTTTATTGAGACAAAAATTCAACGCAGATTGAGTAAAGGATTCACATTTCTCTTGTAAATCAGAACCTGGATACATCAACACATTGAATCCACAATCCACTGCAGATTGAAAAATAGATCCTTTGAATTTGTTTAAAACTGATTCGCCAGATCTTATTGAATCCGCTTGGTCACTAATGACTTTGTAATTGCGATAAGATTTTGGCTCTACGGGGTCTTTGATGGTACAAAGGTTGTCTGTACTACAACAGACCAAAGCTATTTGACCAGGAGGTGCAGGCCATATTAAATTATTTGTAGACATATAAAAAATATTTTTATAAAAGCTACGTTAATTACTATAAACGTAATTCTTAAACAATTTATTGTATTAACCCAAAAAATAATTATGACTATGAAAAAAACTACTTTGTTTCTGATGTCTTTATTGTCTTTTCTGCTCTCTTCTTGCCATGATGATGCGGCTGAGCCTGAGTCCCCTCGTGGCGAAGCGGAGTCTACTCGTTATTATGAATTGTGGGAAAAATATCTCGGAAAACATTTTACAAATGATACGGATGAGTTTTGCTGGGGCAGCTGGAGTCCCTGGCCTCAAGATTATTATTCGTTGACTCCTCTGTCTGACGACGAATTCGTGGAGTTCTTCAATCTGACTGACTCATGTATTACCATCAGAAATGGTTATGAGCAAGATTACTTTGTGGATCTTGCTGACTATACCGATGGAAAAGTGAAACATATCGTTAAACAGCCATACCCCGATTTTGGTATTACCCGCTCTGTGGATGTTGTTCTTAATTTCGAAAAAGATACCAATACTCTTCCTTCTCTTCTTAAATGTTATTTTAAGGGTGAATATGTCGACGATTTTGGCGTTACTTTCACCATGTCCGGTGATTACCAAAAATCAGAGGGTTTGGTAATAGAAAAAGATGTGAAATATAAACAAGCCTTTCCTTGCCTGCGACAGGGTAAGAATGTTAATGATATAATGGATTGGGATCCTATGCCTGCCTCATTTGATAAGTCGACTATGAAGTGCATCTCTTCTCCGTTATATCTCAGCTGGAATTCATCTCAATGGAGCGGCGATATAGCCGGCATTATCTCCAATCCTGCCGATTTCCTTCAGTTGTTAATGAATATTCCTGTATTCAAGACAGAGGATTATCTTGAAGTAAGATATGATGACCCTAAAGACTTTAATACCCGGATATCATTTCTGAAGTTGATGGCTCATTTCTTTCCGGGAATGACTCAACAAGAATTTCATGAAATGGATTATAAGGGCAACGGAACAGGTCGTTATGTGGCGGGACCTATCAACAACGGTTTCTATACCTCTGCTTTCAAGGATCAAAAAATCAAAACCGGCGAATTTGTCCTTATTGTCAATGCTTCCTCAATATTCAGTCAATATAAAGCCCCAAAGAATCGGCTTTTCTTTGCTAATCTATTGCGAGCTCTCCTCTCGGAAGATCGTTGTTATTTCGAAATGAAATCTCAGTTGATCAATACCGGTTATTACGATAACACCAAGGAACGCGAGTTCCACATTACCCTCAAGGATCCGCAACTTTCCCGCAACATCATGGAGTATCTAATCCTCCCCCTCTTAATCGAGAACAGACAAGCAATCAAGGATTACATTCGCCAAGACGCCGACCTCTCCGCCAATGCTGAAACACTCTGTGCGGCAGTTGACCGCCTCGAGGATATTTACGCCGCCACTACCGACCTGACCCTCGGCTATAGTCTGATTGAGGACCAGTGGTCCACCATCTAAAACAAAAATTTTAAGAACGCGTACTAAGAGTGTACTTAAAAACAAAGACCATTATGAAGATCACAAGATATATACACATGCCGTTTGCGATTCTTGTCGCTATGATGATTGCCACAATTACTTCCTGTAGCGATGACGTTGCTGTTGAACCGACCCCGACTCACTCTGATCGATGGGGAAAGTATGTGGGACAACATTTTACCAAAGATTCCGAAGATTTCCGTTGGAGAGATAACACCAATACTTCCTATAAATATGCCCATGCATCCTGTATCGAGGAGGGTGAGTTCGTAGAGTTCTTGAACCCGACTGACTCTTGCATTACTATTCGTTATGGATGTGAGGAGGAAAAGAAGTTCAACCTCGCCGAAATAACTGACAATAAGATCGATAAGGTAATCGATGGACCATATTCGCCATTGACCTATCATCAATATGTCGATGTCACTCTCAATTACGTCAAGAGTGACGCTGCTGCCACATTCTTCTACGGCGGTTCAAGTATCGGCCCTGATATTCATATTTCTTTCAAAGGTGCAATCGAAGACCAACTATATATCAGTAAAAATTTAACTACCTATGACCGTGTCTTTCTCTATTCCCCGGGGAAGGATGTCAATTGGGTGTGTGATGATTATAAGTTTGACATGTCTTCGTTAAAGTGCAGAAAATCACCCTTGACGATCAACTGGTCAAATTTCTCTTGGCGTGGGGACTTGGCAAACCTCTTCCCCAATCCTAATGACTTCTTACAACTGATGTTGGCGATGCCTGTCGTGAAGACTTCTGACTATGGCTTTAACGATGATGGCCTCCCGGAATATTTGTCGGTGGAGCGACTATTGAGGATTCTCTTTGCTGCATTCCAAACCTCCGATAGTTATACCTATAACTATTTCTATTTCGCCAAACCGACTCCCTCTGATTACAACCGCAAATTGGTGCCCTATCCGAGCTTATTCAGCGTGCATTATGGAGGGGTGGATATAATGCGTATATTCATTGAGGCTCAGAAGCTGAAGGAGATCAAGTATATCAATACTCCTGCCACCTATATGACGCTCGCCAACGTGTTGCGTTCGATGCTGCTTGAGGAGAGATTCTATTTTGACCTTCAATATCGGTTGGAATATCCCGTAGCCGATGACGATCCGGATGCTATGAGAGCATTAGTCTTGACTGTCAAGGAGAAGGAATCTGCACGCCATCTGATGGACTATCTCATCATGCCGATGCTCGTAGAGAATAAGCAGAGGATCAAGGACTACATTCGCCAAGATGCCGCCTTGTCTCTGCATGCCGAAACACTCTGTTCAGCAGTAGACCGTCTCGAGGAGATCTACGCCGGCACCACCGATCTGACTCTTGGCTACCGCATGCTCTGTTATCCCACTACCAAGGAGGTATCCACCACCATTTGGACTTCCCCCGAGTTCGAATAGAACCATAAAAAAAGAAGCATCGAATTTTCGATGCTTCTTTTTGTGTGGGCGATTACGGATTCGAACCGCAGACCCTCTGCTTGTAAGGCAGACGCTCTAAACCAGCTGAGCTAATCGCCCGAGTTTTTTTGTTTCAACAACTACACTTCTAATCTCTCTCTTCAGCTTCGTTGCTATCGGTGGGCGATTACGGATTCGAACCGCAGACCCTCTGCTTGTAAGGCAGACGCTCTAAACCAGCTGAGCTAATCGCCCGATTGCGAGTGCAAAGTTATAGCTTTTTTCTTAATCTGCCAAATTTTTTTGCTATTTTTGTAAAAAATTTTTCTCTTTCCTCTCTTTTAAACCCTTTTTAACCCTTTTTTCAATCCTTTCTTCTCCTCGGTTACTCTTTTTCTTGATATGGTTAAGAACATAAAAATATCCGATTTCGATTATCCTCTCCCCGATGAACGTATCGCTCGGCATCCCCTCCCACAGCGCGATGCCTGCCGTCTTCTCGTGTCGCTTACCCCCGATGAGGTGACTCATCACCGCTTCTCTGACCTCCCGGAGCTGATTCCTCACAATTCAATCCTCGTTTGCAATGACACCCGTGTCATCAATGCACGCGTTAAGTTTGAAAAGTCTACCGGCTCCAAAATCGAGGTGTTTCTCCTCGAACCGATCTCTCCCCTCGATTATAACCTTATGTTCCAGTCGCGCGGCTCTTGCTCTTGGAATTGCTTGGTCGGTAACCTGAAGCGTTGGAAGTCTAATCCCCTTACCAAAATACTAAATATCGACGGTCGCCAAGTCACTCTCTCTGCTCATCGCCTCGACCCCACTCACGGCAATGCCCATGAAATCCGGTTCTCTTGGGATGACGATTCGCTGACTTTCGCTTCGATCATCGATGCCGCCGGCTATATCCCTATTCCTCCCTACCTCAAACGTGAGTCGGAACAGTGCGATGCTGATGACTATCAGACCATCTATGCTCGCATCAAAGGCTCTGTGGCTGCCCCTACTGCCGGACTCCATTTCACCCCCGAACTCTTCGATACTCTCCGCGCCGGAGGTGTCGACATCTGTCCCGTTACCCTCCATGTCGGTGCCGGTACTTTCCAACCGGTTAAGTCGGAGGAGATCGGCGAGCATCCGATGCATACCGAGACTTTCTCCATCACCTCCGACCTCGTCACCACGCTGATCGAGGCCCTGAAGTCTCAACGCCCTGTCACCGCCGTCGGCACCACCAGCGTCCGCACTCTCGAGTCTCTTCCGATCCTCGGTTTCCGACTCCTCGCCGGCGACACCTCGCTCCATGTCTCTCAGTGGGAGGCATACGAGAATAATTACCCGGACGATCATGATGCCACCATCACCGCACTCTCGGCTATTCGCGACTATATGTCCGGTAGCCAATGCTCGGCGATTACCGCCTCGACTTCCATTATGATCGCTCCCGGGTTTAAGTGGCGCATCGTCGATATGATGGTCACCAATTTCCATCAACCTCAAAGCACCCTCCTCCTGCTTGTAGCCTCGTTCCTCGGCGATAATGGTGAAACGCCTTCTCCTGATTCTATCCCCCGTTGGCGACATATATATAATGAGGCGCTTGCACATGATTATCGCTTCTTATCATACGGCGATGCCTGTCTCTTCGCTCGCAGTTTGTAATATCTAGTCACTCTCCTCATGTATTATATATGACTCGAATCTCTTATAACGGACTCCCGGTACAGAGGGTGGATATAGCTCTTCCATCATCAAAGAGTATCGCGGCTCGTGCTCTGATACTCGCCGAGTGTTTCGATGGCATTGAGATCTGCCGACTCCCCGAGTGTGATGATACTCGTGAACTGGCTCGCGCTTTAGACTTGCTCCATCTCTATATGGGGCGGCATAACCTGCCGTCGACCTTGTCCGATACATCCGATGCCGATCTGCCACGATTCGACCTCGGGTCGGGGGGTACATCTTTCCGCTTTTTCTTGGCATTAGTCGCTTCGCTCCCCGACTTTCAAGGCATCGTCGATTGCTCCGACGCGCTCCGCCGTCGTCCCGTCGCTCCCCTCCTTGACCCGCTCCGTAAGGCCGGTGCCGACATATCCTCTCTCTCCGGCGACGATCTCCCTCCATTCAGAGTATGCGGCAAACTCCTTAATGCTACATCCCTCCGAGTCGATAAAGGCATCTCAAGCCAATTCATCTCCGCTCTGATGATGGCATCGCTGAAATGGCAGAACCCGTTCACGCCCCTCCGCGACAATGATGAGGTCTCTTCTCTATATATAGATATGACAGCGCGGATGATCTCTCGGTTTGAGGAGATGTTACACTCCGAGCGATTGAATCTCATGCCGGCTCGGTTTAGCATCGAACCTGATTGGTCGGCGGCAAGCTATTTTTATCAGTTTGCCATGATGCATCCAGATGTCGATATCTTTCTCGGTCCTCTGCTTCCATGGGGAGAATCATTGCAGGGGGATTCTGCCTGTTCCGATATCTTCGGCCGATGCGGAGTCATGTCTCGCTATAATGATGATGGAGAACTGATCATCCGCGGTGACGGCATGAAGATTAAGGAACTTAAGAAGCTCTCCCGCCCGATGCAATTCGATATGTCGGCAACTCCCGATCTCGTCCCGGCTTTGGCCATGGCACTCGCCTACGCCCGAATACCATTCGATATTATCGGTGTCGGACATCTGAAGTATAAGGAGTGCGATCGTCTCAATGCTCTTCACGAGATCCTCTCTCGGAGTCGTTTCAATGTCTCTGTTACTACCGATACGATTTCCGTCAACGATTATTCCGAAGATCCCGGCGCTATTCCTCCGGTGCTGTCGGTAGATTCTCATGGCGATCATCGCATGGTGATGTGTGCCGCCATCTCTGCGCTCTGCTATGACCATGTCGTAATATCCGATGCTGTCGTGGTCGGAAAGTCTTTCCCGGGGTTCTTCGATCAGCTCTCTCGGCTCGGTTATGCTGTTGGTGAAGTCTGAAAATACGAAAAATATTACGCTATATGAAAGGTGCTCTATTAATTGCGGCATTCCTTGTCGCTGTTGGAATCACACTTTATGTCAGTGAACTGATATGGCGACGCCATCATCCCTCGGCTGAGTCGAACTCTGCCGATGAAGCTTCGCCTTGTGATGACAGTGCCATCGCTCCCGACGCTGCTATCGACACTGCGGCAGAAGATGGAGCTGAAACAGGCAACACAGATTCCGGCGAATGTTGCGGACTCCACCTTGTGTGTGAGAAGGATTCACTCTCCCCGATGTCGCAAGAGATTATTTATTATGACGACGAAGAACTCGACCGCTTCATCGGACGCGACCCTCATACCTATACCGGCGATGAAGAGGAGGAGTTCCGCGACGTGCTGATGACCCTCCGTCCGGAGGATGTCACCGGGTGGGCACGAAGCATCACCCAGCGCCGCATCGAGCTCCCCGCTGAAGTCCGAGATGAGCTCCTTATGCTGGTAAATGAGCAGCGCTAGAAGGTAAATAATAGCCATTAACTTTTATATACACATTTTAACATTTGTTTAAAACGTTGATTTACAACAAAATGTAAAAATAAAGTTGATTTTTGAAAAATTTTATTCTCAAGTTATTTGCACAGTTCAATTTTTTGCTATAACTTTGCACTCGCAATTCGGAAATGAAACGCCGCAAGCAAGCTGCAAGGCGAGTGGGAAAGCGAAGTCCGAAGGACAAGAGAACATTGAAATTTTGCTACAAGACAAGCAGCGAAAGTTGTTTAAGAGTA
>JBJEKI010000096.1:0-9641 GCA_051878555.1 Lepagella sp.
GAGGTCTACAAGCTTGAGTGAACTCGCCTCAGACACACTCAGTGAAACACTACCTAGGTGTATTATGCTTATTGATAAGTATTTACTGCTATTTTTGAGATGATTTGTTTGAAAAATCTTTGAGCGGCAACTCTGTTTTATTATGAGTTACCGCTCAATTTTTTGTCATTAATTTTGGATTGGATGGATGTGATATTGGCTTATTTGATGTAGGCTTCTTGGTCGAGGGTACGGTGGTGGCGGTGGATAAGGTCTACGAGGTTTTGGAGGCGGGGGTCGGGTGCTGTCAGGTGGCGGCAGGTCGGGTATTGAGTGTTGTAGCGGTCGAGGGAGCCCCGGACGATGCGTTGTTCTATGTCTTCGGGGATGTAGAATGTGGCACGGTCGCCGAGATGGCGGTGAAACTCGGTGAGGAAGATGCTTATGCCCTCCAAGTCAAAATCGCCGAAATGGAGATAGGAGTTGGGGATGGTTTCGAGCCATTGATGCAGATCGGCAGACTGCGGATAGCGCGAAACGAAGAGGATCCGCCTTCCCGGGAAATCGCGATCGAAGAGATAGCGCTGGCGACGGATCAACCGAAAATTCTCCATATTTTCTATACCTACCACCAAGACATCCTCGGGGATTACAAACGACTTCCAATCATCTACAAATAGAAAACTGCCGGGGATAGGCGAGACCAAGAAATCCTTTCCTGCAAGTTGACACTCTATCGGCATATAAGAATTGATGGGAAAACCGGGGCAAGCGCGGACTCGGGTCTGTTTGGAATCGCCATTGACGTTAGCCAAATCGCTCCGGGTCAGATCTTGGCGATCCGCCAGAGCCAACATAGGGTAATGATCAGAGATATATAGCGAGAGGGCTGCCACATCGATGGCGGAGAAAGAGCGATGGCTGCCATGGACACGCACGGTAAGGAGCCCTTCGGCGATCAACTCCTCAGCGACTTCGCGACGCAAAGCGCTTGCTGCCACCGACTCGCCGGCGAGGAGGCGTCGGAATTGTGTGGCAAGAGTGCGAGAGATTGCACCCATCAGGCATTGATGGTCACGAGACGCTTGACATGCGTCTGCGACTTGCCGTCCTTGGTCAGCAGATAATTGTATTTATAGATATCCTGGTTATAGCCCATCGGCGAACTATTGATAAGATAGATATTTCTGACGTTGGCAAACTGCAAAATACCGCTGACATTGGCGGGATGGAGCTTGCCTATCTCATCCATCATACAGTGGATGATAAAATCACCGCTCTTGCGAGCCGCCTTGGATTTGAAGACATTGATGAGCATAATGTTCACCATCGCTTTGACCAGGACATCGGTGCCGTCAGAGCCGACATTGTTGATGCGTTCGACCCACCCGGTGTTGTTGTCATTCTCCTTGATGCGGAACTGCAGTCGGAACGTGTCGGAGAGAGTAAGCTCCCTGCGCGACTGCTCCTTCTGGAGTTGCTTCATAAAACGTTTCAAATAGTCTACCACCTTATCATTGACGCGGTCATGGTCATCGCCCGAGAAGAGGTTGAGTTCGCCGATCGAGAGATTGTTCTCCTCGGTGAAATCGCGGATGGAGCGGAGCAGCGAGATCATCCTATCCGACGACTCCTCTGCACGCAGTTCGATGCTCTTGATGACACCAGCGAAATTACGTTCGCGGAAATCGCGGTTCACCTCATTGATGATGCCCTTGATTTCGGCGGAATGGTTCATCAAGAGCCCCACTTCGCGCGACACACTGCGGAGGATGTCGTTATAATGGTTGCTGACACGACGGCGATAATCTTCGATCTTATCATTTTCGACGAAATCGAGGAGATCGAGGGCAAACTTCATATAATCCTCATCATATTGTGGAGAGATAAAATGGAAAGTATTGTTAGCGCCGAAATGAGAATTGAACGAATTGACATAACGCTTGAGATCCTCCTGCATCTGACGCCGCTTATTGAGAGCGCCCCTCATGTGTACCACCAACTCTGAGCATGGGGAAGCCGAGGCTATCTTCTGTTCATCTTGCAAGAAAGGCTCCGGGATGATGCTTTCCACACCACAAAGGAGAGCATACTGCTTGAGACCCTCCTGCATTTCCGCCAAGGTGGCAGAGCGTTGGCGCATAAGTTCCAGCATATCATTTTGCTCCGATTCGAGGCGTTGACGCTTCAGCTCGTAAGCCTGCTTGGCTTGCTGTTCGCGGGCCTCGAGACGGCGCTTATCCTCGCGAAACTCCTCCTCGTGAGAGAAAAGCTCCTCGTCGTCCTTGCGATACTCGATGACATAATGATGCTGCGCGGCAATTCGGTCTATCACCTCTTGTAGGCGTGCCATCTCCTTGCGGCAGAGTTCGACAGCATCGATATCGGCGCCATGCCCCTTGAGTTCATCGCGTTCCTGACGCTGCAACTCGGCTCGGCGCACTTCCACCTCCCGAGCACGCTCGGCAGCCTCCACCTTCTGACGGCTCTTGCACTCCTCCAAACGCTTGGTGAGTTCACGGCCGGCGGAAATGAAAGCAGAATCGGCGGCTTTCAGATCCTTGTCTCGTTTGGCGCGTTGATGCTTGATAGCCTCACGCTCCTTATTGATAGCCAACAAGGCATTGTTGTAACGCACTTGTCTCTTCTCCCCCTCCTTGGCCAAGATGTCAGCCTCCTCGCGTTGCAGCTGATGCAGGCGAGTTTCGGCATCCTTGATCTGCTGAGGTATCTGCATAAGGCGTACATTGATATTAGCCTCCTCCTGCTTGAGTTCAGAAAGAGCCTTGGAGAATCGGCGTTGCAAGGCATCCAGTTCCTTCTGCCGAAGATTGGCAAGATCGGAGAGTTCATGCATGACATTGTCGACAGCCTCACATTGCTGCTTGAGGAGAGCCTTGAGATCATCGGGTGAGCGATGATGGGGCTCGATGGCATCAAGATTGAGGGATACGCCATAGAGGGAATCGGGGAGAGATGTGGGGGTATCCGCAGAGAGTTCCGGGGCAAGACCACGCGCATAGAGCACATGCTCCTCATCTACTACCCTACCTATATTTTGCTCCCAACCGGGTCGATTGGAGGAAAGCCACTCATAGAGCGAACCGGCATAACGATCGAGCATCTCCTCGGTCTTCTGTTGCTCCTCCTTGAGGATGGAGAGGCGATCGCGTAGAGTCTCCTCACGGCGATCGAAATCGGCTCGGAGCATATCGGTGCGTTGGGCGGTGTCGGCACGGAGAGCATTCATCTTCTCCTCGACGAGTTTCAGTTGGGCAGAGGCCCGATCCTGTTCCGACTTCAGCGCAGCTATCTCCTCGCGGCAGAGAGTCATCTCCGCCTCCTTGGGATGCCAATATTGCAACTGCGCCAACGACTTGTCGGCGGCATTATAATCCTCTTGAAGCGACTGCATACGCTCCTCCGACTTTTGCATCCACTCGGCGAAGGAGTCTTCGACACCCTTGCGGCGGCTATCACGCGTCTTGGCAAGAGCCTCCCTCTCACCTTGTATCTCCTCACGCAGAGAATGCAGCGCCTCGCTTTGAGCTAATTCAAACTTCTGAAGCTCCCTGTCTATGGCATCGTAGAGCGCCTTATACTTCTCGGCGACATCGCGATATTGGGCTTGGAGGGTCGCCAAGAGATCCTCCTTAGACTTGAGGTCATCGAGATATTTGGGTTGCATGGCATCGAGTTCAATGATATCCCGGATATGCAACTCTTCATAATGCTTTTTCTTCTTGCGGAGGTCGGAGAGGCGCAGGTTTAGTTCACCGAGTTTGGCAGTGTTATGGTCATGCTCCTTGAGATAATCCTGTTCGACGTCGGCGATACGCTCTTTGAGTCTTGCCAAGCGGTCGTGGAGATCACGGATTTCATCTTCTGCCACCGGTATCTGCTCGCGAGTCTGCGCCACGACGAAATTGAGTTGGCGCCATATCTGCTTGAGTTCAAAGTCCAATGCTATCAAGAGACGATAGGAATCGATGACACGTTGCGCCTTATTGCGGACCGGCACTTCGCCGGATGCATCAGTGCGATACCAGCAGTCGATCTCGTCAAATTCTCGTTCGAAATCGGCTACCAAGTGACGGTAAGTGCCGAGATCGATGGCATCCTCGACATCAGACATCGAGCGGATGATCGTGTTCTTAACAAAATCAGCATCGAGTTTGCTATTGAGGAAAACGTTTTGGATGGAGCGAGGTATGTTCTGATACTTTGAACTTTCGACCAGAGCATACTTGTCGTAACGATGGCTCCTGTCGTGGGTATTACCGAATATGATGTCGCGATACATCTCGTAAGTATCGATCTTGGCACTGATGTCGACGTTCGCCCCAATCTTCTCACGGATACGGATCCAATCGCTTTCGACCCTGCCGTCGGAGTCGACCATCCACTCCTTGCGATAAGGGGCATCGATGAATCGATACATGATACGTCCCTGGCTACGCTGCAAGAAGATGGTGTAGGCCGACAAGTCGCGTTTCACTTCGTAGACGATATAAGAATTGCTATAGCGGAAATAGAACTCCTCAAAAGAGCGTTGCCCGGGCTGGATGCCGAGTTTCATCTTGTCAGCATTGTAGAAAAATAGCAAGGCTCTGAGCACAGTGCTCTTACCGACACCCTGTGTACCGGCGAAGTGAACGTTGCCATCGGTCATAACCTCGGCGTAGGGGATATTGGCGCTATTCAGGAAAATGATCTTATTCAGGTGTTTCATAATCGGGAGTGGAGGTTAGACTTCGGGGGTGTCTTCTTCATTATAGATGGTAATCAGTTCTACCAATTCCTCGGCATATCGGAAAGCGGCAGTGACCTTGTAAGTGCCATCCTCCTCATTGATGACCTCGGCGAAGCCCATACCGACGAGTTCGGACATCAATTTATCGACGACATCGCGATGGGTCGACTGCTTGCGGAAGAGTTTGCGGGCCTTATCGCGGAGTTCGACGTCGAGGTTGATTCGCTCCAGGATATGAGTGCTGCGAAACTGGAATCCGGGTGAGAAGGTAATATCGTAAGTCTTGAGGAAATCGAGGATATCTACCCACTGAGCGAAGCTGCTGAGCTTTGACTCGATGGTGAGTCTGGAATCATTGGCGCGAGCGAAATAGAAATATCCGTCGCCGGCGATGAGACGTATTCCCAACTCGGAGAAGAATGCCTCATAATCGGCAAAATTCTCTTCGACGTCGTCATAGAGATGTTTGAGTTCGAGTTCGGTGGTATCGACCGAGAGGAACTTGCCACGGCAAAGGAGGTCGAACACCTTTTGAGTATTACTTCGCATAAATCAGAGCATATTCGATCTTGTCAAGGCGATCATAGTCGTCGGTGAATCGGAGTTGGTCGCTATGTTGGGTAGCGAGCTGACAGAACAGGACGATATGATCGTTGAGTGATCTGGGTTGGGAGTATGGATAGTTGAGGATGAAGGCAAATAGGTGGTTGCCTTGGGCTTTGAAGGCGTTCCAGAGTTGGGTGGTGTTGACACTTGAGAGTGTTTCGACGTCATCGGCGAGGTAAGAATCGTCGAGGGGATCAGCCTCGGTGCGCGCCAAACGGCGTACGCCATTGGAGGCGGCGACTTTACGGATTAGGGCATAAGCCTCCTCGTTGCTGCGGAGCATGGGAATAGAGAGCATAAGATGGTTGTAGGGGCGCTTCTCCATCCAGAGGGGGTCGGTGGAGTCGATGACTCTAAGCACGTTGGTATCCTCTCTCCAGGTCATTTGGTCTTTGAGATACTTGAGTCGGCGTATTTTCTTGAAGAGGAAACTTTGCTGCTCGATGCGGTTGATGTAATCGATGATCTGGTGTTCGATCTCGAGGAGGTTGTGGTCGGCCTCAGTGAAATCGTTGCGCACGTCCATGCAGGTGCGTTGCATTTCGGGGTCGGAAGCGAGGCGGAAGAAGACCACCTGCTCATCCATCATACGTTCACATTCCGACATCATCACCTTGATGGCTTTACGCTTCTCATCGAGGTTGGCGAGGCGGGTTTTCTTAATCTTATAGTTGGGTTCCTGCTTATAGGCGACGTTGACGTTGCGCTTCAGGTCGATGATATTTTTGAGAGTACGAAGGCCGATCTTGCGGAGGATCTTTCGGACATTGCAGCGATACTGATACTTACGATGCTCGTTAGACTCCTGGAGGAAATAATTGATATTTTCGCGGATCGAGTCGATATACTCCTTGACGCTGGCGACGCTGATCTCCTCATTCATATCGAGGACATCTTCGAAGAATTGGATATAGACATCTTCGAGTTCGAGGAAATCACCATTTTCGTGGATTACGCCATGGTCGATAAGATAACGGATCCGGTCGCGCTTATAGTCTACGACTTCGAGGGCGAAATCGAGGCGATAATTGAGCGACTTTCGGCGCTCGAACATATCGCGAAAGAGGACTCTCTCGCGGTCGAGCATCTTGACCAGCTCATCGAGCGAACGGAAATGAGAGATAGCATCCATAGTTAGAGGGAGTTGTAGCCGGTGTTCTTTTTGGCCCATTCCATGGCGGGGAGGGTCCGGGCTATCTCTTGGCGGATCTCTTCTTGGCGGTCGATGCTCTGCGTCAGCATCTTCTTTACCAGATAGTCGCCACGGCGCACCTTGTCGATGAAGCCGAGCTCCGCTTTTTGATAGTATTCCAAGGCCTTGTCGAAATCCTGCTCTACAGCCATACCTCGTTGATAGGCTTCGCCGAGGCGGAAGTAAATGTCGGGGGCACAGTTTTCGGCGCGGTTCTCGTGCTGACCATTGTCGATAAGCTTTTCGGCACGCTGATAGCACCGGAGGGCTGCTCTGGGGTCGCGCTCTACATAGTAGCCGTTTTTGTACATATCCCCAAGCTTATAGGTGGATATGGCGCGGTTGTAGGCAGCAGATCCTTTTACAAACTGATGATAAGCCTTCTCATAGTCCACCTCACCGATACGGCCGTAATAATAGATATAACCGAGATTTTCGATGGAATAAGAATTGCCGAGCTCAGCAGCCAATTTGTAATAATACTCAGCCTTTTTGAAGTCTTGGACACCGATATGGCCGGTATAATAGAAGGCTCCAATATCGTTGATACGAGCAGAGTCTTCCAGTTCGACAGCGATGCCATAGACATACAAGAATAGGGATTGCAACTCCGGGGGCATAGGGACAGTCTCGTCGGCGTATGCGAGATTTTCGACAGCTTCGAAGATTTCATTATCATCGAAATCTTCGAAATCCTCCTCGAGGGAATCTACGATATCAACAAGAAAATTGGCACGCCAATCGGCATTACGAGCATACTCAGTGTCGAGTACCGGGCGAGCAAGCTCAAGTAGCTTAGTGGGATCAAATTTATTCATAATCTTAATCAAGCAAAACGATGTTATTTAAACAAATATAAGATTAATAACTTAATCTAACAAATCTGATTGCCATATCTTGCAGATTTTTATTAGACTCATTGCCATAATTTGCAGATTTTGGCTACTTAGAGGGCGTTCCTTAGAGGGCGTTCCTTAAGGCTTGGGCTATGGTTTGGCGGGGAGATAGGTTGGATGTTTCTTGACCGGTGGCTATTAGGGAGAGGAGGATTGCTGTGCGGTAGGCGGCAGCATTGTTCTCACATGCCAAGTTTAGCTTGTAATTGTCACGGAGTTTGTCACATGCTTCGTAGAGGTCAGCGATGTCTATGGGGATTTCACCATCATTGACATAGCGGCTAAGTTCTTCGATCTGAGCGAAGAAAAAATGCAAGAGTTCCAAAATAGGAGCCGGGGTCTTATCATTATTAAGGAGCACTTCACATAGAGATTCAGACTCTCTGATGATGGGATATGCCTCCTTTTGGCGTAGTTTTCGACGCTGAGAAGAGGAGAGATTATCATCGTCAGCCTTCAGCTCGATGGCAAACAGTTGATCGACCATCTCACAGATCTTATCGATATTCTTGTCTTCCCATAATGCCGCCATATCGAAAATGTGATAGATCGCTTCCCAAGAACCCACTACCCTAATTCCTTCCATATCCAAGATATCCTCGAAAGGCTCGTCAACATAGCACTGTAATGTGCCGCAATAGGAAGCGAAGAGTTCATTGGCGATTTTCGACTCATTGACATGGCGATCAAACCAGAAGAAGAGGGCTCGGGACTTAATGTCGCGCACACACCAGAGGTTTCCTACCGCTTTCTTACGTTTGTCATTATCTATCAAGCTGAATAATTGATGGTGAGTCTGAATATAATTGCACTCCAACACTTGATGGCACAAGCGAGAATAGGGCTCACGGAGCATCTCTACTGTGCGTTCATACCAGTCGGTGAGGATGGCAGGAGAGAGACGCAATCCGAGGTCACGATATCGATTGATCAGCTGATATCCGGGGGTAGACTCTATCTGAAGGGAGATGATGATGTCAGCCAAAATCGAAGCGCCTATCACACCCTCGCCTAAGGGAGAAACGGGGAGGGGAGCCATCAGAATCTTGGATGCCGTCTCAGCCTCATTGGCAACAGCCACACGGTGAGAGATATAGCGGACCAGACAGATCTTGTCATCTTCCAACTCCAAGAGATCGCACTGCTCGGTGCCGACTTCGGTATATTCGGACAGGATATCGCCATTTTCGTCGGTGGTGGAATCGGGGAAGAGATGACGTTCGATCACCGGGAAGGGTGTGAGATCGAGGCGGAAAGATTTGGGGTGTTTCTTGGGCGAGATAGCCTTGGCAATAACTCGTTCTTGGTATCTGAAATCAGTCTCAAGGTCAGCCCTCTCCTCAGGCGAGAGAGGCGACATCTCCTCATCGAGAGGAGGTATCTGAGTGGGATCGAGGGGAAGTCGATCGGAAGAATCTAAGCGATCGAAAGATCTGGCAAAAAGAAAACCCAACTTTTGACGAGCCTCTTTGATAAGTGATTCTTTTTCTTCTTTTAGTTCTTGAATTTTTTCTTTTAGTTCTTGAATTTCCTCTTTTTGTTCTTGAATTTCTTCATTCCATTCTTCTTTTCCTTTCAGAAAAGTGATATTATCTTCAATAATCTCATGACGCAGTTCAATCAGGCTTTTTCTTTGATCAAGAAGCTTTTTTATCAACCCAAGATAATTAGCTCTCGTTTCAGGGTCATCAATTTCATCATAAATACCGAGCGCGGTATCGATTTTATCGATGGATTTATCAATAAAATCGATTCTTTCCTCGACATTTTTAAGATTGCTCTTTTTTTGGTCATCGCCGATCAAGTCACCGTATGCATGGATAGCGTTCTCCAATTCGACAGACCTTCCGACAAAGCTAACGGAATTGGTATCGGGATTGTTTTGTTCAGGTTTGTTTTGTTCGGGGACAAAATCAAGAGAAGAATCTTGTGTCATAATATTTAAGAATTAAAATAGGAAAAAAGGAAAAGAGAATCAAAGCTACGAATTATTTTTGAGAAATGCTAATTTAAGGAGGGTGTTTTTACAAATTTACGCAAAAACAGCGTTTTAGTCGCCGATTTCCATAGATTTCTTAGGAAATGCGTTCGGTATAGTTGAGAGAAGAATAACTTTTTGAATGATTTCTCACACAATACTCTTTTTTTAAATAACTAAAAATAATTATTGCTGTCCGATAAAAATCGGGATTTTGATTAAATCTGTTGGTTAACT
>JBJEKI010000097.1:0-9535 GCA_051878555.1 Lepagella sp.
TAATGAAATGTTAATTTCAGTTTGCGATTCCGAAAATCGTTGGAGCGTTGAAGTTTCCTGAGTCTCGTATCCTTGGCCGCTTTTGATCACTTGCTTTCAGTCACATACGTGCGTATGCTCCTTACAGCAAGTAATCAAAATCGACTCAAGGCTACGACCTCTACGGCCCAAAAAATTTAAGGAACGCGCTCTTATGGTAATTATCAAAAATTTTTGCTATCTTTGTGCTAAATATTAGAAGTGTGGAAACAGTATTACATAACAAACAAGGCTTATTCTTTATATCTATCTTATTCTTCCTCTTCTGTTACAGTTGTGCCGATCAGCCCGATTCACAAATGCAACAGGTTGAGAATGAGTGCTCTCGTCTTACCCGTAATAACCTCGACTTCAATCGATCTGACTCGTTGGCGAATCTGATGCTTGACCATGCCCGACGTTATGACAACAAAGAGCTCGAGGCAAAGGCTCTCTATTATCTCGGCGTATATGACTATAATCCCGAACATGCCGAGACACGCCGTAAGTATCTCGATCAGTGTATGTCCATGCTTCAACCGGGTCGCGATGACTCTCTCCTTCTGAAGGTCTATACTGCCATGGGTATTTATGAGGCTGCTTACTATCGTCGATATACCCAGGGTGCTCACTATTTCACAAAGAGTCTCGAAATTGCCAAAGCCCTCAAAGATGAGCGAAAAATCATCATCGCCGAACAAAACCTCTCCGCCATAATGGTCTTTACCGGCGATACCCTCGGCATCGTATACGATGAGGATATTTTCAAATATGCCAAACGAGTCAATGATACTACTCTTCTATACCGCTCTGCAACACACTGTGGTATCTACTATTCCCGCCAAAAGTTTGATGAACAAAAGGCTCGCTATTATGCCAACGTGGTCAAAGGCTCTTCCATCGATTATGGCTATCATAAGATTATGGGGTATATCTATATGCACAACCGCCAATTCAAAGAGGCAGAGCAGGAGATGCTTACCGTGATCAAAGAAGTGCCCAATGATCTTACCGCGAGCCTCGCTTACGCCAACCTGCTCAATCAGATGGGACAGTGGGAAAAATCCAACCATTATCTCGATATTTCCGATAGCCTCTATTCCGACGATGGCCGATTCGGGGTTCACGATGAGTGCACACGTATTCGTGCTGCAAACTATGCCGCACTCGGTAATATGAAGGAGGCATACATATGGGAGAAAGCTTATTCTGTCTGCATCGACAGCATACAAAATCTCAAACAACGTGAGATTGTTACATCCACTCGCATCATGTTCGATACCCAAAAGAAGGAACACACTATTGCTCTCCAAAAAGAGCGTATGAAAATCCTTGTGATGTGGATCTGCTTTATAGTTCTATTCTTCGTCATTGCCATATCTTCACTCCTTATATATATCAGGAAGAGAAATCGACGTTACAAACAGATCGTAGAAAATAGCCGTATGGCTGCCATTCAAGAGCAGTCTCTGCGAGATATCATCAAGTCGCAAGATCTGTAGTTATCCGACCTGAGAAATAATATGGATTATCTATCCACATCCCATAATGATGCCGACAGCTGCGAAAATTCTCCATCTTCCGATTCTGATAATTCAATAGATAGTCATCTCCAAACCAAAGAATACCTCTGACGCTGCCAAGGAGGAACGGTGTGATAAGTTATTCTCTTTGATAGTTAGAGAAGTAGTGGAGCGTGAAGGCTATCGTGATATGACCATCACTCGCGAAGTCCTCAGCGAGAGAGTTGGGTGTAACCATACTTATCTCTCCGAAACCATTAAACATAAGACAGGTATGACCTACTCTCGTTATATGAACTCAGTGCGTATAAATAAGGCCGTGCAACTCCTCACCGCCGGCACTGAGATGTCGTTCGAAGAACTTTCTCGCTATGTCGGTTTCTTATCTGTCAAAACTTTCTATACTTCTTTCAAGGAATTTATAGGCATACCGCCCGGCAGTTTCCGTGAGATCCTCTCAAAACAAAAGAATGAATCTTCCGACTGATACCTTGCGAATCATTCCTATATTCTCGACTATACATGCTATCATCGATTCCATCCCCTCATCCATGGGTTGGAATCGATTTTTTGTCTTAAATCAATCTTATCTTTGTATATTATATTTTCTGTATATTGTGTTTATGCAATATTTGCTTATTTTTTTACATTTGGATATCGTTTGAATATTTTCCTCATAATGGCGTTTTCGGGATTCTTTTCCATTGTCCCTGTATTGTGAGTCTATTGTTATGGTAATCAGTTAGTTCCGATTTTGGCGACCTTACAATTCAGCCATTGGCGTTTTGGTAAAACTAAATTTTTTGTAACTCTTTTTTCTATTATTAGTTTTGCCTACGACAAATCCAATGCGAATCTTTTTTCGCTCCATTATTTTCTAACATTTTTAATTATTCAACCATGAGGAAATTTAAACTTTTCAGTTTGCTTGCAATGCTGATCTGCATGGGAGTGAATGCGAAGACCTATACCGAGGGTATCTTCTTGTTCACTACTCTTGATGACAGCACTTGCAAAGTCGAACAAGCAGATCCGTCGACTTCGATCTCGGAAAAGTCCATCGACATCCCGGCTGTAGTCCAAATCGATGGTAAAGCCTATGGAGTTGTGGAAATCGCTCCTAACGGTTTTAACAGCTCGAAAGCCAACTCCACAGTTACTTCTATCATTATTCCCGAGGGAATTAAAACTATTGGTGAGTATGCTTTTGCCAATTTCTCTCAAGTAAAAAATCTTGAGATTCCTAATTCTGTTACGACTCTTTCCGCCAATTCGTTCTATAATCTCGGCGGTCTCCAGAATGTAACTATTGGTAGCGGCATCACAGATATCCCTGATCTTTGTTTCCAGCGTTCGGGTAGCATTAACAATGTATATATGCGTCCCACAGTGCCTCCTACATTGGCTACTAAGAGCGCGTTCCTTAACTTTTTTGGACCGTAGAGGCGGATATTTTTGAGCAGATTTTGAAAGTCACAGCGGGCGCAATGCGTGCATTGTAACCGATGTGAGTTTCGAAATATGCCAAAAAGATCCGGACTAAGGTAACTTAATCTACTAATATACATTGCTGATTTTGTTATCGTTTTTAACTTTTTTATAGAATAGTGTTAATGAAATGTTAATTATATTTTGCGATTCCGAAAATCGTAGGAGCGTTGAAGTTACCTCTGTCTCGTATCCTTGGCCGCTTTTGATCACTTGCTTTCAGTCACATACGTGCGTATGCTCCTTACAGCAAGTAATCAAAATCGGCTCAAGGCTGCGACCTCTACGACCCAAAAAAATTAAGGAACGCGCTCTAAGTCTTTTGCTTTACCCTTCTTTATTACCATGTATGTGCCTGTCGGCACTCTTGAGGCTTATAAGGCTGCTCCCAATTATAGCAACTTCAGTTCTATCGTAGAGAATGGCAGTGAAGTTATCGACGTCCCCGCTCCGGTCATCTCTATGGACAATAACAATATGGTAAGCATGTCTTGTTCCGACGATCGTGCTTCTATCTATTATACATTCGGCACTGTTAGTCCCACCAAGGAGAATGGTACTCTCTATACTGCCCCCTTCCTCCTGACCGAAAAGTCGGTGGTACGTGCTCGTGCTTATATCGATGAGTTCCGCTCCGGTGAGTCTTATGCAAATCTTGAGCCCAAGTCTTCTTTCCAATTACCCGATTCGCTCCTCGTATTCTTAAATGGTCACCAAGCTTGGGGCGCTTCTCACAATATGGCTTGGCACAAATATCCAATCGCAGATGACGGATCTTCTTCTCAAGTCGGTGAAACTCTCGGTGAGGCTGCTTGCTGGGCTGAACCCTCCGGCGACCTCCTCTATATGCTCTCTTATAATACTTTCGCCGAAACTCCCGTAAATCACCTTACTACTTACGATTTCGGCTCTATGGAGTTCGTTAGCCAAGAGAATTTGCCTGCTGAGTTCGTCGCTAATGACGTCGCTGTCGATCCTCTCACAGGCCGTATCTATGGCGTTTTTTCCAACAAAACCGGCCCGCATACTTTCGGATACATCAATCTCGAAAATAAAACTCGCACCAAGATCGCTGATTACGATTTGATGTATAACTCCGCTACTGTCGACCGTGTTATGGCGTTCTGTTTCTCTCCCGAGGGTGTCCCTTACGGCTTGACTTTCGGTGGACGCCTCGTTAAGTTCGATCGTGAAACCGGTGAATATACCATTATCGGTGAAACCGGCTGGAATATCAATTATGTCTCTTGTGCTCGCTGGGATGAAGCTACCGGCCTGATCCTTTATTCTTTTACCGATCAAAGTGGCTTGAGCTATTTCTACACCATCGATCCCGAAACTGCTGAACGCACCGAACTTGAATCTCTCCCCGGCAGCGTTACCGCCTTCTTTACTCCTCTTGACTATGTGAAGCCTATGGCTCCCGCTGCTCCTACTGATGTTACACTCTCTTTCAATGCCGGACAGCGTACAGGTGTCTTCTCTTTCAAGGCTCCTACTACTGCTCAAAATGGCGACGAAATCTCCGGTGAACTTACTTATCGTATCGTCCGCAAAGGTAAAACTGTTGCTGATGGTACTGTACGTGCAGGTGCGGTCGCTGATGTCAACATCACTGCTACGATGGATGGTATGATGACTTATTCTGTTGTACTCTCCAACAATTATGGCGAGTCTCTACGTGGTAAAGCTTCCGCTTTCGCCGGCAAGGATACTCCCGCTACGCCCGTCGTTACTGCTACAAGAGTCGAAAACGGCATCAAACTCGATTGGGATCCTGTCACCATCGGAGCCAATAATGGCTATATCGATGCTGATAAGATCAGATACACCATCACTCGTTACCCCGATAAGGAAATGGTCGCTTCCCTGATTTCCGATAATACTTTCACTGATGTTATCGCTACTCCCGAAGAGGGTAATGTCCTCCAATATTATTATACTGTCGTCGCTTCTTACTCCGATTATATGTCGGCTGCAGGCAAGTCCAACAAGATCGTCCTCGGTTATTTCACCCCTGCTTGGGAAGAGGGCTTCAAAACTGAAGATTCGTTAGACAATTTTACTATCATCAATAACTCCGGTTATGTTTTCTCCGATGGTGAAACTACAAGTGGCTGGTGCTGGAACAATTACTGGCGTTGCGCCGGTGCATATTATCACCCTTACTCTGATCTCGACGACTGGCTCATCACTCCCCCGATGATGATGGAGAAGGGTAAAACTTATCGCATCACTTTCAAGGCCGGTTCTTATCCCTCCTCTAAGAATAATTTCTTGGAACTCCGCAATGGTACAGACAACACGGTTGAGGCTATGACCAATGTTCTTATGGAAAAGACTAATATTCAGTCTCAGAATCAATCAGGCGATTGGATGAATTATTATGAACTCGATTATACCGCTCCTGAAGATGGTATCCAATATTTCGGCTTCCACTGCCTCTCTGCCGCCAATCAGCTCTGGCTCTACCTCGACGATGTCAAGATCCTCGAAGGTGTAATTAAGGGTGCTCCCAAGACTGTCGACAATCTAACCATCGTAGCTGATAACGAGGGTCGGACTAATGCCGAAATCTCGTTCAAACTCCCCACTACTACTGTCGATGAGCAGAATATCTCCGGTCTTTTGAAAGCCGAAATCTGCCGCAGTGGCGAAGTCGTATATACTCTCGATGATCAGCAACCCGGTGCCACTGTCAATTATACCGATGAAGTAGGTGCTCATGGCAACTGTGATTATCAAGTTCGCGCTTATGCCGGTTCTATCCCCGGTATGCCCACTGTCAGCACTGTATTCGTAGGTAATTCTTATCCTAAAGTTTGCCCCTCTATCGAGGCTAAGGAAAATTCCAATAATTATGGTGAAGTCATCATCTCTTGGACTGCTCCCGATGAGGATGAACGTGGCCGTAAGATCCTGCCCGAGAATCTCTCTTACACCATCGAATATGCTTGGGCTAATGGCGAAACCGGTGTCCTCGCTTCTGATGTTAAGGGCAATTCTTATACTTACGTAGCCAAGCAACCTACCGATCCTGAAATGTTCGTGACTTATCAGATCTGGGCTTCTACTCCATACGGCAAGAGCAACGTGTCGCGCCGCACTGCCGAGCAAACTCCCGTCGGTAGCTCTTACAAGGCTCCTTGGGTAGAGGGCTTCAGCACTAATCCTCCCGCTTGCCCCCTCGGCATATCTCTGATCAATGGTACTACCGGTACTGGTTGGAATGTATATAACGATACCGGCGAAATATGCGCTCAAGATGACGACAACTGCTTCGCAGGCTTCTATGGTGCCTATGCCGACAATGCCGGCTCTCTATATACCGGCAAGATCGACCTCAGCGATCTCTCCAAGCCCGAACTCCGTTGCTGGGTTTACAAGATGGGTCCCGAAGATACCAACACACTTGAAGTCTCTGTTGGAGGTTTCGGTAATTGGGATGTCGTAGATTTCGTCTCTATGGATCAACTCCAAGAGGGCTGGAATGAAATGGTGATCCCTCTCGAAGATTATGAGGGTCAGACTATCCAAGCTAAGTGGGTGGCTACCGTTAAGGTCTACGCTTACGTCTTGATCGATAACCTCAGCATTGACAATGCCCCCTCAAGTGGAGTCGCTGATCTTAATACTGATGTCGTGCCTGTCGAAACTCGTTTCTTCACCATCGATGGTGTGGAGGTTAAGGCTCCTGTAGCCGGCACTTGCTGCATTATGATCACTAAGTATAATGACGGATCAAGCCGTCGTTGCAAACTTATGACGAGATAGAGTTTATATAATTGAAAGGAGGGTTTGCCTTACCCGGCATTTCTCGGTAGGCAAACCCTCTTTTCCCCTTTTGTCTAATATTCTTAATTTACACACTTCTCTATTCCCGATTTTATGAAAAGATCGTTACTTCTCGCTTCTCTGATGAGCTTAGCCTCTTTCGGCGCTATGGCAGTGCCGGCCTTCCCCGGTCCGCAGACTGCTATTCAGCCCGATGGCTCCAAAATTACATATATCTTGCAAGGCGATGAGTTCGCTTCGCAGATGATTTCTACCGATGGATACCTCTTGACTCGTCTCGACGATGGCTCTATCTGTTATGCCGACCGTGCGGCTGACGGCACTCTACATCCTTCTATCCAAGCTCACGATGTCAGATCTGCCGCCGAACTCAATTTCTTAAGCAATCGAGCCAAGGCTACATCCCTTAAAGCCCCGACTCGCCCTGTTTATACTCCCGAGAAGGCTGTCGTCTCCGACAATTTCAGAGGTCTCGTGATCTTGGTAAATTATACCAATCAGAAACTCTGCGTACCCAATGCTGATCTGTTCTATGATCAGATGATCAATACTCGTGATTTCACCGGATATGATGGCCAGGATGGAAATTTCGTCGAAGTCACCGGATCGGTGCGTGATTATTTTCGCGATAATAGCGGCGGTAATTTCGACCCCGAGTTCGATGTCGTAGGACCCGTCGAACTCGCTGTGCCATCTTCTTTCCCTATGCAGATGCAAAATGCTACGCAACTTATCATCCTCGCTATGAATGCCGCCGACCCACTAGTCGATTATTCCAATTATGACTCCGACGGCGACGGCAAGATAGATATGGTGTATTTCATCTTCGCCGGTCAAGGCTCCAACTATACCGGCGGTTCCGAAATTTGGCCCCATAAGTCTGAAATACTCGGCATGCAGTATGATGGAGTATATACCGGAACTTACGCCTGCTCTGCCGAACTTAGCGGCCAACCCAACCAAGTGCAAATCGATGGCATCGGTACTATCTGCCATGAGTTTAGCCATGTGCTCGGTATGGTCGATGAGTATGACACCGATTATGAGGGTTCGGGTGGCGAAGCTGATCATCCCAATACTTGGTCGCTTATGTCTATGGGTTGTTACACCAATTATGGACGCACTCCCGTAGGCTATTCAGCCTACGAACGTATTCAAGCCGGTTTCCTCCAGCCCGAGGAAATTACTCAGTCCGGCTCTTATTCTCTCCCCGATTTCGAGACTTCCGGTAAGGCTTTTCTTATCAATTCTATAGTCGGTGATGAGTTCTTTATCCTTGAAAATCGCCAGCCTGTCAAGTGGGATAAGGCGCTTCCCGGTCACGGCATGCTCGCTTATCGCGTCGATCGCACTGATCCTACTCTTTGGTCCACCAATCGCGTAAATCGCAATCCTAATCACCCATGCTATCTCATGCTCAGTGCTGACCCTCAGTTCGGAGGCGCTTTCAATCGTCGTGAAGATACAGAACATGATACTTTCCCCGGTGCCGGTAATGTTACTGAACTTACCAACACCACTTATCCCTCTCTTCAGTCTTATTATGGCTTCAATTCTAATGTCACCATCCATCAGATTGCAGAAGAGGATGGTGTGATCTCTTTCGTAGCCGACGCTATCCCCAATCAGTCTTATACCGAACAATGGAGCCATCTCTTCGATAACGCTGTCAGTGGCGCTTTCAAAGGATCTATCGCCTCTTGGACTCCCGCTTCCGGCGCTGAAATCGATCGCGATAATTCTCGCATCACTTTCATAAAAAAGTCGCAGATCACTTCTGACCCTATCCCCGGAAAAGTGAGCCTCGTTAAGTTCCCTATCTATAATCCTACTTCTGCTTCCGCTATGTTCCAAGTCAAGTATTCTCTCGATGGTGGTAACTCTTGGAAGGTAGTCAATAATATGGCAGGCGATGATCGTGTTTCTCTTGATGCAAACACAGAGTGTGTAGCCTCTTTTTCTTTCGATGAAATCGACCTCGATAATAATGCTGATCTTCAGATTCGTGTTATCGAGTTCTCCGGCGTGACCAATCAACGTTGCTCCATCGGCGATATGGAGTTCTATATGGTGCGTCCTTCTGTTTCTGTCGAGGGGCTCGCTTTTATGCTCACTGAAGATGATTATATCGTTGCCACTGACCCCAAGTGCGAAGTCTCTTTCTTCTATCGCGGCGATGATACGATCAATAGCGTTGATTATTCTTGGACTCTCGGTGAAGCTGCCGGCACTGGTAGCTATTCTTTCCCTGAGCCTCTCAATAAGGATGATAATTCGAATCATGTTGCTTCCATCTCCTTGGAAGATGTTGGTTTAGTTGGTGATTATGAGTTGACTATGGAGCTGACAGCCGTCAATGGCGTCGATCTCTCCGAGCCTTTGGCTGCTGTTAGCCCTGTCAATGTCCATGTCATCCCCTTTATGCCTGTCAAGCGCCCTCTGGTCGAGGAATTTACCGGTCTGAATTGCACGGCTTGCCCCAAGGGTTATGTCTTTATGGAGCAAATGAGACGCGATAAGGAGGATCTTTTCGTCGGTATGGCTTATCATAGCGAAACTTTCGAAAATCAAGCCATTAATGGTATGGTCGTACTCCATAATAATGATTTCCCCGTAGCTGTGCAGTCTATCACTTCAGCTTCCGCCGATCGTAACGGTATTTCCAAAATCGATGATATGACCATCGAATGGAATCGTGCCGCCGCTGAAAT
>JBJEKI010000098.1:0-9455 GCA_051878555.1 Lepagella sp.
CTCGTGGCACATGGCCATAGTCTCTACGTACAGCACACAGCGGGTGAAGGGAGCGGCTTTGCCGACGAGGAGTATATAGCGGCGGGTGCCACTATTCTCCCTACCATCGAAGATGTGTATGCTGAAGCGGATATGATCATCAAAGTAAAGGAGCCGATTGCCCCGGAATATAAGCTTATACGCAAAGGACAATTGCTGTTCACCTACTTTCACTTTGCCTCAGAGCGGGAGCTACTCGATGCCATGCTCGAGAGCGGCGCTACCTGCATTGCCTACGAGACGGTGACCGACCGCGAGAACCGACTTCCGTTGCTCGTTCCGATGAGCGAGGTGGCAGGACGTATGTCGATTCAGGAGGGAGCACGCTTCTTGGAGAAGCCCCAGGGAGGCCGAGGCATCCTGATGGGAGGAGTGCCGGGAGTGAAGCCGGCCCGCGTATTGGTGCTTGGCGCCGGCGTGGTAGGTCGCAACGCAGCGCTGATGGCAGCCGGTCTGGGTGCAGAAGTCACCATCACTGATGTCAACCTCAATGTGTTGAGACACTGCGCGGAAGTGATGCCCAAGAACGTGAAGACTCTCTATTCGTCACGTCACAACATAGAACAAGAATTGCCGACCACTGACTTGGTGATCGGATCAGTGCTCGTGCCGGGCGCCAAGACTCCGCACCTTATCACAGCCGACATGGTGA
Source organism: Lepagella sp. (assembly GCA_051878555.1). Lineage (GTDB taxonomy): Bacteria > Bacteroidota > Bacteroidia > Bacteroidales > Muribaculaceae > Lepagella. The sequence continues at coordinate 692 of JBJEKI010000098.1, forward strand.
AATTGCTTCGTCCCGGATCGGTGATGGTAGACGTGGCAGTGGATCAGGGTGGATGCTTCGAGACTACACATCCGACGACCCACTCCGAGCCCACCTATATGGTGGATGGCGTCGTGCAATATGCCGTAGCCAACATCCCGGGCGCTGTGCCCTACACCTCAACTATGGCACTGACCAACGCCACAATGCCCTACGCTGTGCGGATCGCCGACCTCGGCTGGGAAGAGGCTTGTCGTCGCGACAAAGGCCTGGCGAATGGCGTCAACGTGGTGGATGGCAAGATCACTTTCAAGGCAGTGGCAGAAGCCTTCGACCTTGAATATACACCCCTCGAACTTTAAGAGCGCGTTCCTTAAATTTTCATCTAACTGACATCATACGCGGGTCGTCTCCTTCGGGAGGTGACCCGCCACTTTTTGTGTCAGCACTCCCCCTATTACACCCAAAGAAGCGAAGTGGAAATAGCACTCCCCTATTACGATAAAAGAAAAGAACAAAAGAAGTGCAATATAGGGTCTATACAATAGAATGTAAAATAATACGTTATAAGATTACCCTCTTGAGGGCAAACGGATAGATTAATGATCAAAGAAAGAATATCATGAACATAGAACTGCTCAGCAATATATTCGGCTATATAGCCACAATCGGGATGCTCTGCGGCTATATGCCCCAAGCCATCCACACCATTCGGACACGCAACACGGATGGGATAGCCATGCCTACGTTCCTGTCGATGGGTATCGGCTCATTTTGTTTTGCAGTGCAGGGAGCCTTGACGGGCAATATACCCTTGCTGCTTACCAACGTAGTTACCACGCTATGCAGTGGCACAGTGACCTGGATCAAGATACAAAACAATATCAAAGCGCGACGCAATGAGCCATAATCGAGCCATCACATATCAAGAGATCAGAGAGAGTCAACTTGCCGACTTTCTGCGTATATATAACGAGTCCTTCCCGGTAGATGAGAGGAGGCTATATGCAGATGAGGGAGAGTTGCGACGTTTTATGTCAGCGAAGCGAGGGAAGTTTCACATACTTGCGCTGAATGAAGAGGATAGGCTACTTGGTTTTATCAGTTATTGGCAGTTTGCAGGCTACTGCTACTTAGAGCACTTTGCCATCGACCCTTCAGAGCGAGGGCGTCGACTTGGGAGTGAAATGTTGGGTTATGTACGCGACAACATCGACAGTCGCATACTGATCGAGGTAGAGAAGCCGGAGAGTGAAGAGGCGCGTCGTCGGATTGGTTTCTATGAGCGCAACGGTTACAAATTACGCAACGACATCCGCTACATCCAACCGCCCTACAGTCCGGAGCAAGAGGGGCTGGAATTGCTGCTGATGACCCACGGTGAAGTAGCGATCGGAAGCGACAGCGACCTAATCGAGCTCAAACGCGAAGTCTACAACGCATAGATGAAGAGCGCGTTCTAAATCCGTATTAGTTCCATTGGTTTTCGATGAGGCGGTAGCCGAAGGTCAGATCGGTTACATTTGTTCGTAGTCTTTGGCGAGGCCTCCGGTGCTTGTTTCTTTGTATAGGGAGGGGAGGTCGTGGCCTGTTTCTTTCATTACTTTGACGAGCTTGTCGAAGCTGACGCGATGTACGCCGTCAGTGAAGCTGGCATAAATATTGGCATCGAGGGCACGAGCAGCAGCGTAAGCGTTACGTTCGATACAGGGAATTTGTACGAGACCGCAAACGGGGTCGCAGGTCATGCCGAGGTGATGTTCGAGACCCATCTCGGCGGCATACTCGATCTGTGCGGGACTCCCGCCGAAGAGTTGGCTTGCGGCAGCGGCAGCCATGGCGCAAGCGACACCGACCTCACCCTGACAACCGACATCAGCACCCGAGATGCTGGCATTATGCTTAACGACATTGCCGACGAGGCCGGCAGTGGCAAGAGCATGCAACATCTGCTGCTTAGGGAAATTGCGGCTCTTCCAGAGATGATAGAGCACGCCGGGCACTACCCCACTCGATCCGCAAGTAGGAGCCGTAACGATGACACCACCCGAGGCATTCTCCTCGCTGACCGCCAGGGCGTAAGCGAAGACCAGACCACGGCTCTTGAGGTTATCGCGATATCCGCCGGCACGCACGAAATAATTGAGCGCCTTGCGCTTGAGATTGAGCGGTCCGGGGAGACGACCGTCGCGGCTGATGCCACGTTCCACAGCCGCCTTCATAGCCTCCCACACCTCATCGAGGTAATCATAAATGCCGACACCCTCGCAATGCTCCACATACTCCCAATAGCTATAACCGGTGCGATTGCAATACTCCTTGATTTCGGTCATCGAGTTCATATCGTAGATCTCCGCCCCCTCGCCATGGCGCATACCTTCATACTCGAGAGCGCCACCGCCGACGGAATATACCACCCACTCCGTCTCGGGAATACCGACAGAATTGAGGGTGGCAAACTTCATACCGTTAGGATGGTAAGGGAGGAAGACATCCGGTTTCCAGACGATGTTCACCGGCACATTGGCACGAGAGAGCACATCGATGATAGCCGTGTCGGTCATGTGACCCTTGCCGGTGGCGGCGAGACTGCCATAGAGAGTCACTTCGAAAGCCTTGGCACCGACATTATTTTCGAGAAACATTTCGGCAGCCTTGCGAGGACCCATGGTGTGAGAAGAGGATGGGCCTGTGCCGATACGATATAATTCTCTGATCGATTTCACTTTGGATAGGTATTAGGATGGTAAGATAAAAAATTCAGACGAAAAACCAATAAGCCACGATGATTGCGGCGATGGCGCCGACGATATCGGCGAAGAGGGCATATCCGGCGGCATAACGAGTCTTGGAGACACCTACCGAGCCGAAATATACGGCGAGGATATAGAAAGTGGTGTCGGTGGAGCCGCGGACACAGGCGGCGAGTTTGCTGACGAAAGCATCAGCGCCGTTGGCCTTCATGACATCGAGCATCATGGCGCAACTGCCGCTACCGCTCAGGGGCTTCATCAGCATTGTGGGGAGAGCCCCCACCCACTGCGTGTCGAAGCCCAACCATCCGACGAAAGCCTCCACCCAGCCGGTGAAAATATCGAGAGCGCCCGAAGCGCGGAACATACCAATAGCCACCAAGATAGCCACGAGATAAGGTATGATCATCACAGCGGTCTTAAAGCCCTCCTTCGCCCCCTCTATGAAGACATCATACACGCGGAGATGACGGCGTATACCGGCCACCAAAAAGGCGATAATCACCGTGAAGAGGATGACATTGGCAGCGAACGTGCTGTATACCTGCACCTTATCGGCGGGGAGAGAGGCGAAGAACCAAGTGACACCCGCCACAAAAGCGGCGATACCGGCGAGCCATCCCCAGATGACGCGATCCATGCGGATATGCTGGCGGATGCAGAGGGCAGTCAGCCCGACCAGGGTGGCAACCGACGTGGCTATTAGGATCGGGATAAAGACATCTGTAGGATTGGCGGCACCACCTTGTGCCCGATACATCATGATGCTGATCGGTATGAGACAGAGACCCGAACTATTGAGCACCAAGAACATGATCATGGCGTCGGTGGCGGTATCCTTCTTGGGATTGAGAGTTTGCATCTCCTGCATAGCCTTGAGCCCCATAGGAGTAGCGGCATTGTCGAGGCCGAGCATATTGGCGGAGATGTTCATGAAGATGGCACCCATGGCGGGATGCCCCTTTGGGATTCCGGGGAAAAGGCGAGAGAAGAAGGGGGAAATGAGGCGTCCGAAGAACTCGATTACGCCTCCCCGTTCTCCGATCTTCATGATCCCCATCCAGAGGGTCAGGATGCCGGTAAGGCCAAGAGAGATCTCGAAAGCGAAAGTGGCTTGGTCGAACGAGGCATTCATCACGTCGCTCCACACTTGGAAATCGCCTCCAAATATGGTGCGTCCCAACGCCATCAAGAAGGCGATGACGAGGAAAGAGATCCAGATCCAATTTAAGACCATCAGAGAGGGCTGTTAGAACATGATAAAGAGACCGGGGCAGGCAATTAGAACTTGCGAATACCCATGATTTGGCGGACATCGGCGAGAGTCTTGGCGGCAACTTCGCGGGCACGTTCGGCGCCACGTCTCACCACCTTGGAGAGGTATTCCTCATTATCGCGGATATCGAGTATACGTTCGCGGATGGGGAGGGTAACCTTGAGGATATCCTCGGCGAGTTGCTTTTTGAGGTCGCCATATCTGATAGAGCAGTCGGCATAAGCCTGCTTGAAATGCTCGAGGGTGTCGGGAGTAGAGACGAGCTCCATAAGTGTGAAAAGGTTGCGGATCGGTTCGCTGACCTCTTGGTTTGGCACCTTTGGGCCTTCGTCGGTGACGGCACGCATCACCTTCTTGCGGAGGGTTTTCTCATCGTCGATCAGATAGATGCAATTACCCTCGCTCTTACCCATTTTGCCGGAACCATCGAGACCGGGGACTTTGACAGCCTGAGATCCGAAATTGAAATTGACCGGTTCGCCGAAATATTGAGTCTTGTAGAAAGAATTGAAACGGCGGGCGAAGCGGCGAGTGAGTTCGAGGTGCTGTTCCTGGTCCTTACCGACAGGCACGAAGTCAGCGTGATGGATGAGGATATCGACAGCCATAAGAGTAGGATAAGTGAGTAGTCCGGCGTTGACACGCTGGTTGGTTTGGTTTCCGATGATTTGGCGTTCGATGCCCTCCTCATCGTTGTCATTGTCGGGGGCTGAGATGCCGAGAGCCTTGCGGGCTTTATCCTTGAAAGAGGCAGTACGCATGAGTTCACCGATGCCGACATGCATATTCATCAGGAGGTAAAGTTCGGCAATCTCTGGGATATCACTTTGGACATATATGATATTCTTCTCGGGGTCGAGTCCGGCGGCGAGGTACTCAGCGAGAATCTGCTTCACATTTTCGTGGAGCATGGTAGGATCGGGGTGAGTGGTAAGTGCATGGAGGTCGGCTACGAAATAACGACAATCATAGTCATCTTGCATTCTGACGAACTTGGAGAGTGCGCCGAAATAATTGCCGAGGTGGAGGTTGCCGGTGGCACGTATGCCGCTAAGCACAATTTTCTTTTTATCAGAAGCGGGAGAGGGGTTGTTATTGACTTCAGCCATAGGTATAATGTATAAAATCGTTGTAAAAGACTAATAAACAGGAGAGAGTATAGATGCAAAGGCATCAAGATACAAATTTAGACAAATAAAACGAAAAAAGCAACTCTTACCACTATATAAATTAGCGGGGATGGTTGTGTTCGTGGCGGTAAAGTTGGTAGGAGTTTACTATGTTGTGCCAGATGCTGTAGAAGCCGCCGACTATCGAAGTGATGGGGGTGAAAAAGGTGTAACCCATCCAGATGGCGAGTACTGTGTTCTTTTGTCCGAATGCTTGGCCGGCGGTAATGGTGTCGTTGTATCGGTTGCCGATCTTTCTGCCGAGCCAGAACTGCAAGGCGCAACTGAGGAGAGAGACGACGACGAGCCAGAGCTCGGTGGAGAGCTTGAGGTCGGCATGCATGATGCTTCGAGTGGTGACGGTGATTGCCAAGGCGAGAGCGACAGCCCAGAGATAGAAAGAGAGATCGGAGCGTTTGGCAAATTTTTCGGTAAGAGAGGGGGAAATGAACCGCAGCAGGAAAGCCGAAATCAGCGGGAGGAGCAAGAGGGGGAACACCTTACCGAGAATCAGAAGAGAAGAATTGACGAAACCCAATTCGGGATTGGGGTGAACGAAAGGCACGAACGTAGGAATCAGGATCGAGACCAGGATATTGATCAAGATGGTATAGGTGGTGATATTATTGATATTTCCACCGAGGCGACCGGTGATCACAGCTCCGGCAGTGGCAGTGGGGCAAATCAGGCAAAGCATAGCCCCCTCGAGGATGATACGGAGGTCTCCGGCGGGGAGGAAAATCAAGATTATGGCGAGAGCAATAAAGAACCCGGCTTGGAGCAAGAGGATCCAGAGATGCCATCGACATAGCCGCAGATCGTGAGGATTAATGCGGCAATAAGTGAGGAAGAGCATGCAGAAGAGGAGGAGAGGCTGCACTATGCTCACAGTCTGATTGGCGAAATAGTGGACAGCCGGAGGGAAAGGGATGGCGATATAAACGAAATAAGCCAACACCCCGACCAATATCGAGATGACCAGGGTCCACTCCTTGATAAAACGAATCAACTTCATAACAGACGAAAAAATATCAACCTAACGGAGGAAGAGAGGATGAGTAAAGAGAGGATGAGTGGATGAGAGGATAGTTAACACTAAACGCTATCCAATATAAGAAACGAAAAGGGTCTGTTAAAAGTATGGAAGCGTGGTTGTTTTAGAGCGTGTTCCTTAGAGCGCGTTCCTTAAATTTTGCAATTTGCTAAAAATATATATAGATCTAATATTTTTGGGAATGGAAAATTATTATTACTTTGCAACAGAAAACAAAAACTCAAAAAAATGAGATTAAAAACAGCAATAATAGCAGCATTGGCATTAATCTGCTTAACTGCGAGCGGAGAGACATTGACCTTGAGTCAGTGTCGTGAGATGGCACGAGAGAATTATCCATTGGTGGAGCGATATGATCTGATTGATCGCACGGCTGAATATACGCTATCGAATCTGAGCAAAAGTTATCTGCCACAGATCCTCTTTCGAGGTCAAGCCACCTATCAGAGTGATGTGGCCGCCCTTCCGGAGGCGTTGCAGAGTGTGATGCAAGGTATGGGATATGAAACGAAAGGTATTCGCAAAGATCAATACATCCTAAGTTTAAACCTTAATCAATCCATATATGATGGAGGCAAAGTGAGTGCCTCGAAGCGAGTAGCCGAAGAGCAAAGGAATGTCGAGAAGCGGCAGAACGATGTGCATCTCTATGGTCTCAATGAGCGGATCGACGACCTCTACTTCGGCATATTACTACTCGACCGTCAGATCGAGCTGAATCGCGAATTACAGACTATGCTTCTCGACAACTGCCGGAAGCTTGAGGCGATGATTGCCGACGGGATCGCCCTGCAGAGCGACTACGACACGATGAAAGCGGAGCAACTCAAGGCGGCTCAACAGCAGATCCAACTCCAATCGGCACGCCAAGCCTACCGTGATATACTCGGGCTATTCATAGGCAAGGATGGAGACTTCCAAGTAGAAAAGCCGATGGCAGAGATGCCGGAGAGCATGGAGATCGACCGTCCGGAGCTGAAGTTCTACGACTCGCAGATAGGATTGCACCGAGCCCGGCTGAGTCAGACCGACGTAGCAGTACGCCCGACACTAAGTCTATTCGCTCAGGGGGGATATGGCTATCCCGGATATAATCTCTTTGAATCGATGACCAGCCACGACTGGAAACTGACCGGCATCGTCGGTTTGCGACTCGACTGGAACATCAGTGGGTTCTACACCCGACGCAATGAGAGGCGGAAGATCGAGACGTCTATCGCCGAAGTGGAGAATGCACGCGACGTCTTTATGTTCAACACGCGCATAGACATAACACGCCAAGAGAGTGAAATCAAGAAATATCGCGAAGTTATGGCACAAGATCAAGAGATCATGAAGCTGAGACAGTCGATCCGCAGCGCATCCGAAGCCAAATTGGAGAAGGGAGTGATCGATATCAACGACTTGGTGAAAGATATGACCGAAGAGAATCGCGCCAAGATCGAAAGCTCGATGCATGAGATCGAGATGCTAAAGAGCATCTATCAGCTGCGCAACAGTGTGAATCGGTGAGTTATTAGATATTAGATATTAGTTATTAGTTTGGTGAATAGATAAAAAATGTATATAAAAATGAAGAGTTATAAGATAATTTTTACGATGGTTTTGGGTATGGTGATGGCTTCTTGTGGTAGCAAGGAAGCGGAATATGATGCATCGGGGATCTTTGAGTGTACCGAAGTGATCGTATCGGCGAAAGCCACTGGGGAGATCATCGATTTCAACATCGAAGAGGGTATGGATGTGACAGCCGACAGCCTCTTGGGGATGATCGACTCACGCCAGCTTCAGGAGCGTCGGCGAGCATTGGGGTCGAACCGCCAAGCCACCGACAGCAGGATGCTCGACCGCGAACGGCAGGTAGCCTCTCTACGTCAGCAGATCTCGAACTTAGAGAAGGAGAAGGCAAGATTCACATCATTGGTGGCAGCCAAAGCGGCGACCCAAAAACAGGTGGATGACATCGACTATCAGATTGGGGTGTTGAATCGTCAGCTTCAAGCCACTATCGAGCAGATCGAGAGCAACAATGCCACACTTCGCGACCAAAAAGAGGGTATCGATGCCGAAATAGCACAAGTCGACATCAAGATCAGCGACTCCGAGATAGCGAGTCCTATCAGCGGAAGGATCCTGACCAAATATGCCGAACCGGGAGAATATGCCACAGCGGGGAAGCCCCTCTTCAAGGTGGCGGATATCACTCGGATCAGGCTACGAGCCTACATCACCGCCGACCAGTTAACGCGTATCAAGCTTGGTCAGAAGGTGAAGGTCTATGCCGATCAAGGGAAAGCTGATCGCAAGGCCTACGAAGGAAAGATCAGCTGGATATCGGACAAGGCTGAGTTCACTCCGAAGACGATACAGACGCGCGACGAGCGTTCCAACTTGGTATATGCCATCAAGATCGATGTCAACAATGATGGGCTGATAAAGCGAGGTATGTATGGCGACGTAAAATTCTAAGAGCGCGTTACTTAAATTTTTTGGGCCGTAGAGGTCGTAGCCTTGAGTCGATTTTGATTACTTG
>JBJEKI010000099.1:0-36867 GCA_051878555.1 Lepagella sp.
TTTATAGGGTTATTCTTGCATTCCTGTCCGGTTCGATTTTTAGGGAGTATTATACATATTGCTTGGATTTTTGGAAAAATATTTCCAGAGCTTGATAGAAGCTATTTGTATTCACATGGATTGCAGTTTCATTTCCTTGGGGATCAACACCGCAATCTACCGGGTAATAGTCGTACGACAAAACCGAAGGACTGAATTCTTTGATATATGCATCCAAATATGCTGAATAATTAGCAATGTTGCCTATCCATTGGGTATCATTGCTGAAAGCGAGATTCATAAACACGAGTTTACCCCCATATTTATCAGCTTCTGTTTCGGAATTACCTGAATTAGTAGCACTGTTGCTATTCCCTTCTTGATTCTGATCCGTTTTAGATGCAGCTATTGCCTCCAGAATCTTTTGATAGTTAATTTTCAGGTCTGTCGTACCAGATGAGGGGAGGATTGTATTCCCCCTGTCATCAACATAATATTTATGCCAATTGAGAAACTCCGGTTCGTCTTTGATCTGCCAACCGGCGAGAGCTGAATAATTATGGAATGGCTCCACAAAAGAACCCGGCCAACCTGAAGCATACCTTGGTATATTAGACTTCTGTGTATTGTAGTTTAGGATTGGTGAATTACTGATGAGCTTCAACCCAAGACGTTGACAGATTTTAAGGGCTTCATCCATATAGGTATACCACTGACCTCGATATTGGTCATTATCAGAACCATCATCGAAACCCGATCCCGGCACCATACCACTTGTATTGCCTTCTGATTCATGAAACGCATCATTTCCAAGATCTGAACCTGCATACACAACAACATTGAAGCCACAATACTGAGCTGTCAAAAAGGCATCTTCGTTTGGTCTATTTACAAGGGTATAATCCCTTGTGTCTTTCTTTTCATCAGGACTACTACCATAACATACCGGACTATTACACACTATCGCTATTCGATCCAGCCCGGCAATGATCGGCGATTTACTGACATTACTTGCCATAATAAAAATTTTTTAATTAAACATATTATTTGATATCGTACCTTATATCTACTAACTAACATGTGTGTCTCAACCCGTGAAACTATTAATATTTTAGTGATATATGATAAAATATCCATTTCTTCTAAGTACGAATTTACAGGTTATTTTTGATATTACCAAATAAAACGTCAAATATTTTCAAAAACACGCAATATATTTTTTAACTATCGTTATACATATAGGGAATTTGATTATCTACTATAGATTAATCGACCCAAAATTTTTAGCATGTAAAAAACACATATGATATGAAACACTTTGGTTTTGTAGTTTTGGCAGTTGTTGCTTTAATGCTTTGTTCTTGTAACGAAGACGAGGCTCCGGTTGAAAAAAAGAGCATGTGGGATAAATATCTCGGAAAACATTTAACTTGGGAATCTGATGAGTTTGAATGGGCTAGATATGATAAATATGGTTGGCCACTAAGTCCCGAACGCATTGCCAGAGGTGAATATGTTGAGTTTTACGATCTGACGGAGGATGGTATTACAATAAAGACCGGAAGCGATAAAGAAACAAAATACTATAACCTTGCAAATGCCACCAATGGGAAGATTAAGAAGAGGCTTTTATGCCCCTATTCGCCATATTATTTTTGTAAAGATGTAGTAATGCGGCTTAAATTTAGAAAAGATAACAAATATTCATCATTTACACAATTCTCTGGAAAGTCTGAGATTGGCTCTGAAATGATCATATCGATCGATGGACAATATTTTACAAAACTAACCATCACAAGGGAAATCGAATATAAGCAACCATGTTTAGATACATACGGAACGGGGTTTAGCGCAGCTGATTGGACATGTTATCCATATCTATTTGACACAAAAAGCCTTACTTGCAAATCATCGCCAATAGTCACAGATTGGTCTACGACAGCATGGGATGGAGATATCGCTTCAATTATACCTGATCCAAACAATTTTCTTCAATTATTATTAGCTATTCCAATCCATAAGGTTAGCTTCTACGGATTTACCGGCAGTGAGTCTGAATATATATCAACAGAAAGATTGTTTAAGGCTCTTTTATCAAAATTTACATCTGGTGATGGGAAGTATACATTTATGTATACTACGCCCCAAAAACAATGCATAGATTACACAAAGGATTCTCATAGAATATTCGGCGATAATAACGGCAATATAAAAATAGGGGTGGATGCAAGCAAATTGTTTTCCGATCCACTTGTAAAGAATGATGGGTCATCACATTTGTTTGCCAATTTACTAAACTCAGTAATCGAGGAAGATCAATGTTCTTTTGATACGGACTATTATGAGAATAAAGAAGTTAATGAACTCGGCTCTACTGTATGTGTCTTAACGATAAAGGTCAAAGATCCACAATCTTCAAGAAAGCTTATGGAGGATGTATTATTTTCAACGTGGATAAGAAATAAGGAACGGATTAAAGAGTATATTAGAGCAGAGCCACGATTATCTGTACACTCAGAAGTGTTGTGTGCTACTGTGGATAGATTGGAAGAAATATTCGAAGGTACAAGCATGACAAGCATCGGTTTCAAATGGAGAGCCTATCCTGATCAACCGGTAGACCAAGTAAGAACAAGTAAAGAAATATGGCAGAGCGAGGAATTCGAGTAGGGAGGAGAAGTTTGAGAGCGCTCTGTCCAAATCAAAACAGAGGGCTGTGGCGATTGCCACAGCCCTCTGTTATTATTGTCTTAGAGTGATCATAGGATAGTGATGCTGAGGGGCTTATAGTCGAAAGTGACGGGGAGGGTGAGAGTGCTAGAGGTGGCATTATACTTCCACTCCTTGCATACTGTGCCATTGACTGTCACTTTCGTTGGACGAGCCACTCCCGGGATCTCCATCGAGAATTGACGTGAGGTCGGCATACCCTTGTACGATCCTTCGGAAGCGATATTGATATCGAGTTGTTTGCCTTGCGGATTGGCCGTGAAGGTGATGAGCTGATATTCGCCGTCGGAGAGAGAGGTCGGGCTCTTGCGGTTGTCGTCGAAGAGGGTATAAGAAGACTCCATCTTGCCGGGGAAATATTTCACCGTGAGATATTGCGGATCATATTGCTCCACATTCTGCGGGTCTCGCATATATTGCGGAATAAAGCTGCCCGCCTTGACGAACATCGGGAGAGTCTCCAAAGGAGCAGCCACCGTAGCTGTGGTGCCGCCGGCGTAAGTCTGTTTGGGATTGTTCCAGTTGATCCAAGTGTCACCGGCAGGGAAAACTACCTTGCGAGAGCGAGCCCCCTTCTTCATCACGGGAGCTACCATAACGTTGGCACCCCAAAGATACTGGTCTTCGATGTTTGCATCGACAGTACCCGGTTCGGCATAGAAATTGACCGGACGAGCCAAGGGAAGACCCTCGGCAGTATTCTCGTAAGCCAAGGTATAGTTATAGGGGAGCCACTGATAGCGTTGCTTCACGAAGTCCTTGATGATAGCATCCTGCTTCGGATAGTGATAAGGCTCCGGTTTGAGCTGAGCGTGAGTGCGAAGCATCGGCGAGAAAGTGCCCATTTGGAGCCAACGGACATAGAGTTCCGGCTGATAGGGATCGGCAGGATCGACGGCAAATCCACCCACATCGGATCCCATATATCCGAGTCCGGAGAGTCCGGCACTGAGCATCAGATTGATTTGCGGCTCAAGGCCACCCCAGCTCCGCGACACGTCGGTGGTCCAGGGGAAGACGCTATAGCGTTGCAATCCGGCAGTACCGCCGCGCATCATCAGGAGAGGACGCATCTCGGGATAATCGGCACGCAGGCCGTCATAGATGGTTTTCGACCAGATATTGCCATATACATTATGGAACTGCGACGCGGTCTCGCCATTGGCATGGCGGATGGTGAGTGGATGCACTTCCGGTTCGCCGAGGTCACCCCACCAACCCGACACGCCGTCGGCGGTGAGCGACTTGAGACGATTCCAGAGCCAAGCGCGAGTCATCGGATTGGAGATATCAATCATACCGGCATCTCCGACCCAGGTGGTGACATCATGAGTCCTTCCCTCCGAATCCTTGGTGAGCATACCCGCCTCGGAGAGGTAGTTGTAATTGTCGATTGCGCCCTTCTTATTGACGTATGGCTGAGAGATCAGCACCGTGTGCACACCCATATTCTTGAGCGAATCGAGCATGCGGCGATGGTCGGGGAATTGCTTCTTGCTCCACTCCAAGCGGCCCATATCTGTCTCAACGCCATACCAATAAAGGTCGAGAACGATACCATCGACGGGATAACCGCGTTGCTTGAGCGAATCGATGGCACCGAGGGTCTCCTGCTCATTGTGATAGCCATAACGAGAGGTGATATAGCCGAGAGCCCAGAGCGGGGGAAGTTGCTGACGGCCGGTGAGGAGAGTATAATTGGAGACAACTCCGGGGAGCGATCCGTTGCCATTGACGAAATAATAAGAGAGGAGTTTAGGGGTATCGGAGGTGTACTTAATCTCGTCATAACCTAAATATAGATCCGCTTTATTGTAATCATCGAACAGCACTCCATATCCGGCATCGGAAGCGAACCATGGCATGGTGATGCCCATCTGCGAGATGCGTGGGTCAGTTCCGGTGTAGCCATAATTCTGGCGGTTGAACATCACCAGAGTGTCACCATTGAGGCGGAGATTATGGCCTCGTTCGCCGCCGCCATAGAAATTTTGGGCTCTGCCATTGAAGAAAGAGACACGCTTGATCTTGGGGACATTATTGACCCCCTCCTTTTCCACAAGAATGGTATCCCCCTTGGCAGAGAGGAAAGTAACTCTACCGGAGGCGCGATCGACGGTGACAACGGTAGTGGCTGAGCGGAACACCACCTCACGAGGAGATGCCGACCAGGAGATACCCTCAAGCGACGAGGGGAGGATGGCACTCTGCGAAGCCGGCAGCGTGCACGTGCGCATGCTGACCGGTACGCGAGACACCTTGAAGATATCGGACGAGATCGGAGTCACTACTACCGTGCCGACCTGAGTTCCGATCAGAGTCGAATTGCCGGAAGTCGACAATGCATGAGGTGCAGGCATTGTGGCGGCGAAAGATGCCAACGAGAGGCATATCGCGCCCAACGACATAAAGATAGACTTCATAGGGCTATTAGGTATTAAATAATAAAGTCACAATAAGCATTTAATCTACTGGCAATCAGTCGTCAAATTCGAGATCTTCATCGACGATAACATGCCAGGGGAGACCATTCTCAGCAAGTGTAGTCAAGAAAGGATCGGGGTCGAACTCCTCGACATTATGGACGCCGGGCATCACCCATTTGCCGGTCATGAACATCATAGCGCCTACCATGGCAGGCACACCGGTGGTATAGCTTACAGCCTGAGCGCCGGTCTCCTTGTAGGCAGCCTGATGAGAGCAGTTGTTGTAGATATAATAGGTAGACTCCTTGCCCTCCTTGTTGAGGCCCGAGATGCGGCAACCGATAGAGGTCTCACCGGTGTAATTTTCTCCGAGCGAACCGGGATCGGGGAGCACAGCCTTGAGGAACTGTATAGGGATGATCTCCTGACCCTGATAGATCACCGGGTCGATGCGCGCCATGCCTATGTCTTGGATCACGCGGAGATGAGTCAGATACTCCTGACCGAAAGTCATCCAGAAGCGAGCACGCTTGATGTCGGGGAAATTGAGCACAAGGCTTTCAAGTTCCTCGTGGTAGAGAAGATAGCTCTCGCGGGGTCCGATGTTGGGATAATTCAGTGTGCGATGGATCTCCAGGTTTTCGGTCTCCACCCACTTGCCATCCTGCCAATACTTACCCTTCTGAGTAATCTCGCGGATATTTATTTCGGGGTTGAAGTTGGTGGCGAATGCCTTGCCATGATTGCCGGCATTGCAGTCGACGATGTCGAGATGCGTCATTTTGGAGAAATGATGTTTGGCGGCGTAAGCGACGAAGATAGCGGAGACACCGGGGTCGAATCCGCAGCCGAGGATCGCAGTAAGGCCGGCCTTCTCGAAGCGCTCGCGATAAGCCCACTGCCATGAATACTCGAAATGCGCCTCCTCCTTGGGCTCATAGTTGGCAGTATCGAGATAATTCACACCACACTCCAAGCAAGCCTCCATGATGGTGAGGTCTTGATAAGGGAGTGCAACATTGATTACCAACTCTGGGCGATGACGACGGAAGAGTTCGCAGAGCTCGGGGACAACGTCGGCGTCGACACGATCGGTAACGATCGATTTATGGCCGGTGCGTTGAGCCACCTGCTCGGCTATAGCATCACACTTGGAGAGAGTGCGTGAAGCGAGTACAATCTCGCTAAACACTTCGGGATGTTGGGCGCACTTATGGGCAACGACCGTGCCGACACCTCCGGCGCCAATGATCATGACTTTTCCCATTTACAGATATAGATTTTAATATTAATAATTCGTGTTGACATCAAAAATAAGCACATTTTGTGCGAATTTCGATAATTAAGAACAAATTTAATCAAAAAATCGCTAAATTTGCATATTAAGAGCAAAAATTAGTATGTCGAAAGATATAATCATAGAAAATGAAGCGAAGATAGGCGAGCGAGTCAAGGATATCGTGTCAGCCATCGCGGGTAGGGATCATGTGGCATTTGATGCGCCAATGGGGGCGGGAAAGACGACCCTGATTGGGGCGATATGCCGCGAGCTGGGTGTCGAAGATGATGTCAACTCCCCCACATTCAGCATCATCAATGAATATCGTGCCGGCGACGGGAGTGCTATCTATCACTTTGACTTCTACCGAATCGAGAACGAGTCACAAGGCTTCGAGTTGGGTCTCGAGGATTACTTCGAATCGGGGGCTCTATGCCTGATGGAATGGCCGGAGAATGTGGAGAGTCTGCTTCCCGACGACACTCTCTACATCCGTATACGAGTCAGGGGTGACGAATCGCGAATAGTAACCATCACAGATTGAAGAAGAGATGAAATTTCTACTGCTTGAAGAGACGGATTCGACCAATAGCTATGTGTCGCTACACGCATCGGAGCTTGAGAGCAACACGATGGTAATCGCCAACCACCAGAGTGCCGGGCGAGGACAGCGAGGGAATAGCTGGGAATCCGAGCCGGGGAAGAATCTGCTGTTTACGATGCTGATACGCCCCGATCGGTTCGCTCCGCGCCATCAATTCTCAATCAGCGAGGCTACGGCCTTGGCGATCTGTGACTTTCTGCGTCGTCAGGGTGTCGAGGCGAAGGTGAAATGGCCCAACGACATCTATGTGGGCGATCGCAAGATCTGTGGCATACTTATCGAGCACTCGGTGACAAGCGAAGCGATCGAGCACTCACGCATAGGCGTGGGTCTTAACATCAACCAGGAGGAGTTCGTGAGCGATGCGCCCAACCCGGTGTCGCTACGTCAGCTCACGGGCGAGGAGTATGACATCAGCCGCGTGGCGGCAGCCGTAGGCGCCCTGTTGGAGAGCAGATTGACAACTATCGGCGATGCCTCGGGACGCGAAGCCCTCCATGCCGAGTTCAAACGCAACCTTTGGCGCGGCGACGGCAAGCCATACACCTTCCGACTCCGCGGCGAGAGTGCAACTTTCGAGGGGGTAATCGACGATGTCGACCCCCACGGACCGATTTCTATAATCAATCAGACAACAATGAGAGCGGCGCAGTTCGCCTTCAAGGAGGTGGAGTTCGTACTGCCGCAGAAACAACCATAAAAGATAATACCTGACGATGATAGTTAAGAAATTGGTAAGCAACTCATTGAAATGGCTTTTGCCCTTGGCACTGACCGTTCTGTTGCTTTATTATATGTTTAGCAAGGTGGATTTCGCCGATATGTGGCGGATACTGACGAGTGGTGTGGACTATGGCTGGATCCTCTGCGCCATGGCTATCAGCATCTTCAGTCATGTGTTTCGTGCCTTGCGCTGGCGGATTCAGTTGCGGAGCCTCGGCATTAATCCTCCGCTGATGGCTGTTGTGTGTTCGATTTTCGGCACCTACGCGCTGAACTTGGTGTTTCCCCGGCTGGGGGAGATATGGCGTTGCACATATATCTCAGAGAGGGAGAAGAAGCCCTTCACCGAAGTGGTGGGGACGATGATGTCCGACCGCATCACCGACACGCTGATGGTGCTCAGCTTGACACTGCTCACCTTCTTGGTGGCAGCCCCGGCTATAGAGTCCTTCTTAGACAAATATCCTATTGGGCAAGACTTGGTGGGGATGGTGCAGAATCCCTGGAATTGGGTGATCTTGGTAGTTATCGGGCTGATTGTCTGGGGAGTTTTTTACTTCGGACGCAACCATAAAATCATCGTCAAGATCACGACTTGGGTCAAAGAGATGTGGCGCGGCTTTGCTACCATCGGCTCAATGGATGGCAAGTGGGCATTCATCGGCTATACCTTTGCCATTTGGGGATGCTATTTTATCCAGCTTTATGTAGCGTTCTTCGCTTTCGACTTCACCCGCGACCTCTGCACGGCGCCCGGCAATGCCTTGGGATTACTTCCCTGCTTGGTGGCATTCGTGCTCAGTTCGATCGGCATGGCTGTTCCCTCCAATGGCGGCCTCGGTCCTTGGAATATCGCTGTGATGTTCGGCCTCGCCATATATGGCGTCACCACCCCACAAGGCACTGCCTTCTCGATGTTGCAATGGTCGGGGCAGACGGTGATGCTCATCATCCTCGGCCTTTACACCATGGGGTATATCATGTTCGACCGAAAGAAGAGGTTATAGGTTATAGGTTATGGGTTATGGGTTAAACAAAATCACGAGAGTATTATGAACTTATTTGACGACAACGAGAAAAACGACTACTTCGAGAGCGACGTAACACAGCCCGAGAAGAAGAAAGAGCCGAAAAAGCCGACGCTCAAGCCGGATGATCCTAAATATTGGGAAGAATCGGACGATGAGTTCGAGCACCTCCATATCCACCGCAAGACACGCTTCAAGATCTGTTTCTTCGGAGGCTTGGCTGTATTCTTGATATGGCTCTTCAGCTATGTCTATATCAAGATGTTCCAACCCTACGTCACCGAGGCTACACAATATGGATATGTAGAGACCCTCTATAAGGAGGGTGATATGTTCAAGACCTTCGAGGGAGTGATCCTCCCCTACAAGAGTCTTATGGACACCACACGAGTGTATGAGGGTGATTTCATCTTCTCTACGTCAGATGCCAACATAGCCGCTACACTCAAGGAGAAGCAATTCGCCTGCAAGCCGGTGAAGGTGGGATATAGCATCTACCACACTCGTATGCCCTGGCGAGGCTGCTCGAAAATAATCATAACCCGAGTCGATAGCGTCAACGAGCGAGATATCCTCCCGGCAGATCGTCAGCCCTCCTATCTCCGTAACAGTCAACAGAATAACGAACAACCCGGCGAATCAGCCACAAAACAAGATAAAAAATGAACAGACTTTGGATATACATTATGGCGATAATAGGGATAGCCACATCAGCCACGGCTGCGGACTATGAAGTAAAGGATTCGACACTGATCGTGCCGGCGGGGGTGGTGAAGATCCCGAGTTATAAATTTGCCGATCGGACCGACTTCAAGTATATCGAATTTGCAGAGCCATGTCGTGTGAGCGAGATCGGCGACTATGCATTCTTGGGATGTAGCAATCTCGAGGAGGTGAGTCTGCCGGTGACAGTGCAGAAGATCGGAGAGGGGACATTCCGCGAATGTGAGATGCTGAAGAAGGCGGAGATCCCGACACTGACGGTAGTTCCGGCATACGCTTTCGCCTGGTGCACACGTCTGCGCCAAGTGATGCTCGGCAAGTTGCTGACCGATATCAAGAGCCATGCCTTCGCCTATTGCCGCACACTCGATCATATCAAGTTGCCGGTGGGGCTGGTCAATATCGGGTCGAACGCTTTTTCGTTCTGCTCGGTGCTCCGCTTTATATCAATTCCCCCCTCTGTAAGGCAACTCGAATCATACGCCTTCTCCGAGTGCATCAGTCTTCAGAATGTGGTGATGCCCTCCAATTCATCGGAACTCGGGGAATTGATCTTCAGCGGCTGTCGCAATTTGCGATCTATCCACATTCTCTCCGACATACCGCCGAAATTCGAGTGTAACAGCAATTTCTTCGAAGAGAATGAGTCACAGATGTATAGCCGATGCGTGGTGAAAGTGCATCCCCACAGCGTGGCGAAATATCGCCAAGCCAAGGCTTGGAAATTATTTAAACAAATCGAAGGATAAATAACATATATAGTACAAAACGGGGCGGGGTCAAACGAACACGCTTCTATAAACCGAGGAGGATAAAACCATGAGTAAACCGATATTGGTAGTATCGACCGGTGCGGGAATAAGCGCCGAGTCGGGCATAAAGACATTTAGAGATGCCGACGGATTGTGGAACGACTATCCTGTGATGGATGTAGCCTCCGCCGATGGCTTCAGCCGCAATCCGAAGTTAATCCACAAGTTTTACAACGAAAGACGTCGCGAGCTGGCAGGAGTAGAGCCCAACGATGCCCATCGAGCACTTGTGGAATTGGAGAAGCACTTCGATGTAAGAATCATCACCCAGAATGTCGACGACCTGCATGAGAGAGCCGGCTCTGCCGATGTGCTCCACCTGCATGGAGAATTGATGAAGATCCGATCGATCAAGCATCCCGACTATGTTGAGACATTGGATGCTGACCATCTTGAAACGACCATCGAGACCCGAGGCAAGAATGGCGACTTGATGCGTCCCCATATCGTTTTCTTCCAAGAGCCGGTGCCCAACTTCGACAAGGCAATGGATATCGTGCAGCATGCCGATATTTTTGTAGTGATCGGCACATCATTGGTGGTATATCCGGCAGCGAGTCTGATCAGATGTGTGCCCATCGGCAAACCCATCTACTACATCGATCCGAATCCGGCAGACACCTCCGACATCCCGGGGGTGCATGTCATCGCCAAAAAGGCGACAGAGGGTATGCGCGATCTGATCAAAATCCTCGTCAACGAATAGCCTCGAAGCAATCAAAGTATAGCCACAGAGCGATTTCTGACAAAAAATATAGGGATAGATGGGAGAATGTTTTCAATTATGAAAAAATATTCTTAACTTTGAGCATAGCAAAGTAAGGACGAAGATGAAATTCAAAAGAATATTACTGAAATTGTCGGGCGAGTCACTGGCAGGAGGTCAGGGACATGGCATTGATACAGAGCGACTGAATCAATATGCTCGACAGATCAAAGAGATGGTGGAAGCCGGTGTAGAGATCGGCATAGTAATCGGAGGAGGCAACATCTTCCGTGGGCTCTCCGGGGCTTCGAAGGGCTTTGATCGTGTCAAGGGAGACCAGATGGGTATGCTTGCCACGGTGATTAATTCGCTGGCACTCTCCTCAGCACTTGAGGCGATTGGTCAGCCGGCGAAGGTGCTGACTGCCATAGGTATGTTCCCCATCGGCGAGCAATACTCAAAATGGCGCGCCATCGAGACTCTCCGCGAGGGTGGCGTGGCTATCATCTCATGTGGCACCGGCAATCCCTATTTCACCACCGACACCGGCTCGGCACTTCGTGCCATCGAGATCGAGGCGGAGGTGATGATGAAGGGTACTCGCGTCGATGGTGTTTATACCGCTGACCCGGAGAAGGATCCGACTGCCGAGCGTTTCGACTCAATTTCTTACGACGAAGTGATGGAACGCGGACTGAAAGTGATGGACCTTACCGCCACCGCCCTCTGCAAGGAGAACAAGATGCCGATCTATGTCTTCAATATGGACATCCCCGGCAATCTTCGCAAAGCCCTCGAGGGAGAACCGGTCGGTACACTCGTGACCGTGGAACGATAATCGCCACATCGACACGACCTTAAAACATTGATAATAATAACATTTAACAGTATAACCATGGAAGTAAAAGAATATCTGCAGAATGCCGAAGATTCGATGCAACTGGCAGTCGAATATCTTGATGATACGCTCTCACACATCCGTGCCGGCAAAGCATCCGCTCGTCTGCTCGATGGAATTCGTGTCGACTATTACGGTTCGCAAGCCCCGATCTCGAATGTAGCCAACGTATCTGTGCCCGATGCACGCACCATAGCCATCACCCCTTGGGAGAAGTCTATGTTCAAGGAAATCGAGAAGGCTATCATCAACTCCGAACTCGGCATAACTCCCGAGAACAATGGTGAAGTGATCAGACTCTGCATACCCCCTCTCACTGAGGATCGCCGTAAGCAACTCGTAAAGCAGAGCAAGGGTGAAGCGGAGAATGCCAAAGTGTCTGTCCGCAACGCTCGCCGTGAAGCCATCGAAGGTCTGAAGAAAGAGATCAAGAATGGCCTTAGCGAGGATGTCGAAAAGGATGCCGAAGGCGATGTACAAAAGCTTCATGACAAGTACATGAAGAAGATCGACACTCTCTTCGCCGCCAAGGAGAAAGAAATCCTTACTGTATAAGGCTTTAAAGCTGATGGTATCTATCATAGTGCCGGCATATAATGCCGAGCAATATTTGGAGCAAACGATATCAAGCATACTCTCCCAGTCGGAGACCGACTGGGAGTTGTTGCTTATTGACGATGGATCGAACGACACCACTCCGGCACTATGTCGGAAGTATGCTGCCGGCGACCCTCGTATCCATGTATATCATCAAGCCAATGCCGGGCCATCAGCGGCACGCAATTATGGAATATCACTCGCTCGGGGAGAATATCTGACCTTCCTGGATGCAGACGATATCCTCCATCCGGACTTTTTGAAAGTTACTCTGCAAGCAGCAAGAGAGTGCAATGCCCCAATCGTCGCCACCTCTTTCTATACTTTCTATCAAGATCAAAAGATCCGACATCAGCCGATACCTTCGACACGCCAATCGACATCGCTCGACAGCGACCATGCCTTACAGGCGTTGTTTTATCAGAAAAAACTCGATGGAATCGGAACTTTCCTTGACACATCGGCATGTGACAAGCTATACCGTCGCGATGTTTGGGTCGGGGAGAATGCACCAAAATTCAGAGAGGGGATCCGATATGAGGATCTCGATATAATCTACCAAGCCATCATACGCGCCGGGGGGGTGACATGCCTCCCATATCGGCTGATGGGATATCGCCAGCATCGGCAGAGTTTTATCCATACATTCAGCGAAGCTCGATTAGATGTCCTCGATGTAACCAATAGAATCGTAGCGAGCCTCTCCGACATGAGTCCGGAGGTAATAAAAGCGGCAAAGACACGCCGCTTTGCCGCCCATTTCAATATATTGAATCTGCTGTATCGATCAGATCAATCGGATCCGACAACCGAAGAGAGGTGTCTGAAGGTAATCAGAGAAAATCGCAGAGAAGTGCTCCTCAATCGACACGCCCGACTGCAAGACCGCGCCGGTGCTCTCTTGGCATACTTCGGTGAATATGCCATAAAGGCAATGGCTCGCTTAACGAGCATTTAAGAGACTCGCTCTTAGTCCGATTTCATCGCATTTTTACAATAATTCTTCCAGAATTGGCGCGATATCTCCGGTTGAAAGTTCTATCGGCTTGGCGACTTCTCCAACATTCTTTAGCAATACGAAAGAGATTCGATCGGCAGTTCGATTCTTCTTATCATGCATCATTACACTTAGAATTTCCTCGATAGAATCGGCACTTATCGGCAACTCCGGATAATGTCTCTTTAAAAAATTCTCTTCATAGTCTCTCGACACTTGAGGGTCAAGATGCACAAAATGGGAGCTGAGGCGTAGTGCGACAGCTATGCCATGCGCCACAGCCATACCATGACTTATCGGCTTCACATGTCGAGCTGCCACTGACTCGAAAGCATGCCCGGCGGTGTGACCGAAGTTGAGTATGCGTCGTATTCCATTCTCTCGAGGATCGACATCGACTATCTTCTGCTTGGCTTCTGCTGCAAAACGGATGGCCTCAGCCATGGTTGAATCCTCGCTGAAATCAACGATATTTTCCAACTTAAGAAGGCGGTCGTAGAGCGACTTATCGATAATCATCGCCATCTTTATCACCTCTGCAAAACCGGAGAGCACCTCAGCGTGAGGGAGTGAGGAAAACAGTTGAGGCATAATCACAACATAGGCAGGCATCGAGAAGGTGCCAATCTCATTCTTAAGTCCTTCGAAATCAATAGCAGTCTTTCCACCGATAGCGGCATCGGCAGCAGCCAGGATGGTGGTGGGCACATTGATGCAAGGTATACCACGCTTGAAGGTGGATGCCACGAACCCGGCAAGGTCGCACACTACACCTCCACCCAAAGCTATCACCACCGAGCTACGTGTAGCCCCCTCCTGAGAGAGGAACCTCCATAATCGGCAAGCCATCTCTATATTCTTGCTTGCCTCCCCGGCAGGTATCACCATCTTACGGATATCCGGATGAGAGGAAAAGTCGACAAGAGGATTGACATTGCTGTCAGTGATCAGGAAAAGTCTGTCAGCCCTCGTGACGACATCAGATTCAGACACTCTATTCATGACAGCATCAGCGACGAAAAGAGAGGCTTGATGCTCGATGAAATCGGCAAAATCGCCCATCGAAGGAAATATCATATCTGCGCCCTCCTTCTCGAAAGCCTCGCGTGGGATAGGTCCGGTGGTGACAGCGATGGTGAAGCACCCGGCAGCCTTTCCGGCTCTGACTCCGAGAGGAGCATTCTCGATGACGACACACCGATTAGGGTCGACACCCGCCTTGCTTGCACCCATCAGATATGGTTCAGGATGAGGCTTGCCATGAGTGACATCCCGGGCAGTGACGCGATGGTCGGCACTGAACACACCGGGGTAATCGCGCGACAAAGCATCCAAGAGACTCTTCTGACCGCTGCCGGTCACTAATACGCGGCAGATGCCGGCGCGCCCCAAGGCGGCAAGCATACGGTCGGCATCCGGCATAAGTCGACGCGGTCCCATCTCTTTAAAATACTGACTCTTGATGGCATAAAGACGCTTCGCCTCCTCCGGATCACAATCCTTGCCAAACTCCCGCTGAAACAGGAGATTGATCGTGGCAACTCCCGTCATACCCTCATAGAGATAAAACTCATCGCGCGAACAGTTCACACCGAGCGACGACATCATCCGCTGCCAAGCCAACGTATGTCCCGGCATCGAATCATAGAGCACTCCATCCATATCGATCAGAGCAGCTCCGATATTTTCGAAAAAATTCTGCATAATAAAACTACTTTCTATCGAAAGACTCAATAGAGGCGAGTGCAAATTTACGAAATATTAAACTTTTTTACTAAATTTGCGACATGAAAAAAAGTCGAATACTCATACTCACGATAATCATCCTGATGGGGATGATGACATTCTACTCTTGTGGAGGTAGAGAAAAGAGGCAAGAAGTAGCTGTCAACGATCAGCCTCTTGCCCCGTGGGAACTCCTCGAAGAGGGAGAAACTCCGGAATTGCGAGATTTTGAAACAGACACCGGGACATTCGAAGAGAGCATCTATCCGGAAGACCCGGAGGGGATCGACACATTATCCACACCGCCGGCGGCTGAGGATAGCCTGGTAGTCGGCATGAGCAGCGAATCTCGCCAACGATATGCCCGCATCGGAAATCTGAGGGAATTTTTCAACGACTCCAACAAATATCAGTATGCGGCAGGCGAAAGGATAGGCATCAAGCCGATACGCGGAGTGGCTGACGCCTACTTCACACGCCGACCCTTGGTGAGGGTAACGACCGGCCAATGGTATGCTATCGACAATCTCACCCACTCCCTCCCCTATCTTGTGCCCGAAGCACGACGCCTGCTCGATGAAATCGGCAAAAACTTCTCCGATTCGGTCAAGAAACGCAACGGCGCATCTGCCAAAATCATCGTTACGAGTCTTCTGCGCACATCTCACTCAGTGAAGCGTCTGCGCCGTGTCAACCGCAATGCCACCGACTCATCGACCCACCAGCTTGGCACCACCTTCGACATAACCTACTCCAAGTTCGAGACTTATGGCAATGGCCAACGATTGTCGAACGAAGAGCTGAAATATGTATTGGCTGAAGTGCTGCGCGACCTTCGTCAGCAGAACAAGTGTATGGTGAAGTATGAAGTCCACTCACCCTGCTTCCACATCACAGCCACCGGCCGCTGATCGACATCATTCGAATAGCGGCAATCACACCGAAAATTCCAAAAAACTCGAAATAACAACAAACAAAAGAATAATACAAAAAAAATGGAAAAATTAAGTTACGCATGGGGTCTCGCTATGGGCCGCCAGCTGCAAGGCATGGGAATGAAAGAGCTCAACGTCAAAGACTTCTCTGACGGAGTGGCAAGTGTATTTGAGCAGAAAGAGCCTGCCATGAGTCCTGAAGAGGCACAGAAGTTGATCCAAGACTATCTGAACGACCTGCAACAGAAGGCGGAAGAGGCAGCCAAAGCAGCCGGCACAGCCTTCCTGAAAGAGAACAAGCAGAACCCCAACGTAAAGGAGACCTCCACCGGTCTGCAATATGTAGTAGAGAAAGAGGGCACCGGCGCACAGCCGACAGCCGAAGATGAGGTGACCGTGCACTACACCGGTCGTCTGCTCGATGGCACCGTGTTCGACTCAAGTGTGAACCGTGGCGAGCCTGCCACCTTCCCCTTGAATCGTGTGATTCCCGGCTGGACTGAGGGCGTTCAGCTCATGAAAGAGGGTGCCAAATATACATTCTTCATCCCCTCCGACTTGGCATACGGACCTCAGGGCATCCCCGGAGCCATCCCTCCCCACTCTACTCTGATCTTCGATGTCGAACTGATCAAAGTCGTTAAGAAATAATCATCTGTTAAAGAGAATACAAATATGAAGAAGAGTATTTTCATTGCTTCGGCATTGGTATTGATGGGACTCGCAGCTTGCTCTTCATCCAAGAGTGAAAGCAATGACAGCGACACAACTCCGGTGGCTGTAGAAGAGGAGAACGTAGTAAAAGAAGACTCCTTGGCTCTAATTTTCAAAGATGAAGCCAAGAGATCGGAAACAGCCACCGACAGCACATGGGCTATGACCGAAAGCGGTCTGAAATACATCGTAGTAAAAGAGGGCACCGGCAAGAGTCCGAAAGCCACCGACGAAGTAACAGTGCACTACTGTGGACAATTAACCACCGGCTTCGTGTTCGACTCGAGCTATGATCGTGACGAGCCGGCTTCATTCCCCTTGAATCAAGTCATCGCCGGCTGGACCGAAGGCTTGCAGCTGATGAAAGAGGGTGGCAAGACCATCTTCTTTATCCCATCTAAGTTGGGATATGGCGAACGTGGAGCAGGCGAAACAATACCCCCCTTCTCCGACCTGATTTTTACAGTCGAACTTATCAAAGTAAACGAATGATAAAAAACGGTAAAAAGGCAATCGCAGCGACAATGTTCGCCGCGATTGCCCTCTCACTGACAATACTAACCTCGTGTGAGGGGCGCAAGATGTCGAATATGACACCCACCGGCGATACCGTCGAGGTGGAGATCGAACATCCACAAGAGACTCCTGACACCACAGCTGTGATATGAGAGTAAAGCCAAAGAAGCAACTCGGGCAGCACTTTCTGAACGATGAGCATATAGCCTACGACATCTCGGAGACTATATCGGGGCGTTTTATGCCGGCGAGTCACTCGGAATGGGGGAATCTGCCGGTGGTGGAAGTAGGTCCCGGCATGGGAGTGCTGACCAAATATCTGCTCGATAGCCAGCGCGATGTCACAGCCATCGAGTTGGATCATGAGTCGGTGGAATATCTGGCGAAAGTCTACCCCGCGCTGCGCGTGGTGGAGGCTGACTTCTTGCGTCTCGATCTCTCCACGATCTATGACGGGGAATTTGCACTGATCGGCAACTATCCCTACAACATCTCGTCGCAAATCTTCTTCAAGGTGCTTGAGAATATGGATCGGATTCCGGTGGTGACAGGTATGCTTCAGAAGGAGGTGGCAGAGCGCATCTGCTCTCGTCCCGGCTCGAAGGTGTATGGCATCTTGTCGGTGTTGCTTCAGACATGGTATAAGTGCGAATATCTCTTTAACGTTGAGCCACACGTCTTCACCCCGCCGCCCAAGGTGAGGAGCGGTGTGTTGAGGCTGACTCGCAACGATCGGCGAGAGCTCCCTGTCGATCCTGCCTTCTTTAAGAAAGTAGTGAAGACCGCCTTCGGCCAGCGCCGCAAGACACTCCGCAACTCCCTGTCGACTCTGATTGAGCCCGGGTCGCCGGTGCTCTCGTCACGCTATATGACCGAACGCCCCGAAAGGCTCTCGGTCGAGGAGTTCATCGAATTGACTCAGTTGCTTCAAAAGTAATAGCAATACTTTCTCGGGGATTGGATTGGGTTTTACCGGGAAGTAATTAGGGTTTCGAATTTATCAATCATTCATTTCTTCAAAGGGAGTCCTTATTTCTCCGGCTTCCTTTACTTTATTTTACACCACGTCATGGATATAGCAAAAATCGCGGTCATATCCTGTGCTATGGCGGCAATGACCTATCAGTCGGCACTCGCTGTGGAGACATCTACCGACACCACTATCGAGACCGTCGGCTCAGTCGACAACTGTGAAAACATGGCTACTGTCGCCACAACCACGGCAGAGAGTAGCGAATCGAGTACAAAATCGGATAACAAGAAGAAATTCAGCATTATGCCGACAGGACGTGCCCTTTTCGACATCGCCTTCTATGTTCCTAAAACTGCGGAGTTCAAGCATGGTGTGGCTATGCCGGAGGCTCGTCTCGGAGCCAGAACCGAATTTGGAGATTTCGCTACCCGCACCGACCTCTCCTACCGATTTGGCAAGATCTATGCCGCCGACATCTATCTTCAATGGAACATCAATCGCAATATGATGCTCCGCGGCGGCTATTTTATCCATCAATTCGGACTGCAGAGTGCCACGGGCGCCTCCGACAAGATCAGCATGGAAGAGCCGTCTGTATATAGTGCTCTTGGCGAGGTCCGTCTTCTGGGGGCAATGTATGTATATCATGACAAGAAATTTCATTTTGCCACCTCGCTCTATGCCCAAGGCTCACTGATAAGCAAACACCCGAGCGAAACGGGCCGCACCGGTGTCGGCTATATGGCGAGAGCCCTCTGGAAGCCCCTCACCGCGGATGGCAACATATTCCATATCGGAGGGGCGGCGCTAATCCAGACAGCCACCTTCAATGGAGACACTCACAACCCGGTATCATCTTTCAAAGCCTCATTCCCCACAAAAGTGGAGAATGTGTCACTGGTGGATGCTGAAGTCGACCACACACAGTCAATCTTCAAGATCTCTCCCGAAGTGCTCTGGAGCAAGGGACGTCTCTGCATGGAAGGACAATTCATATATATGCTCGTCTCGCGCAAGGATGGCTATAAAGCATTCAACGCACATGGAGGCTATCTGATGGGACGCTATATCCTCAAGGGAAGCGACTACACCTACTCCCCCTGGATCGGCTATGTCAACATCCCCAAGCCCAAGACATGGGAAGTGACAGCCGGTTATAGCTATATCGACCTCAACGACTCACACTCGATGATATATGGCGGCACCGGACACACCGGCACAGTGACCCTCAACTACTATATCAACAAATATTTGACCTGGAGATTTAACTACTCATATACAGCACGCCCCGGAGCTCACGACATCGAGTCAAAGCATGCCAACATCTTCCAAACTCGCATCCAATTCGTGTTCTAATCCCCATCCGAGTATAGGGAAGAGAATCTCAAGACTATTATGATGCAATAAAATCGCAGTTATCGCACATTCAATGCAATAAAACTGCAGTTATCGCGTAATAATAGTAAATAGGGTAATCACCAGCTAAAACATAAAAAGAAAATGAGAAATATCCTCATCACCGGAGGTGCCGGTTTCATCGGATCGCATGTGGTAAGACTATTTGTCAACAAATATCCCGATTACAAGATCGTAAATCTTGACAAGCTCACCTACGCGGGCAATCTTGCCAACCTTAAAGACATCGAGCAAAAACCCAACTATACCTTCGTACGCGCAGACATCTGCGACTACGAGAAGATGTGCGAAGTGATCAGAGAGCACAAGATAGATGGAGTGATCCATCTTGCGGCAGAGAGCCATGTGGACCGCTCGATCCTCGACCCTTTCACATTCGCACGCACCAATGTGATGGGAACACTCTCATTGCTTCAGGCTGCCAAAGTATACTGGGAGAGTCTCCCCGAGAAGTATGAAGGGAAGCTCTTCTATCACATATCGACCGACGAAGTGTATGGGGCATTGGAACTCACCGACCCTGAGGGAGTAGAATCACCCTTCACCACCACCGCCTCATCGAGCGAACACCACCTGGCATTCGGGCGTGAGTTCTTCTTGGAGACCACCAAATATGCACCCCATTCCCCCTATTCCGCCTCCAAAGCCTCGAGCGACCACTTCGTGCGCGCCTATCACGACACTTACGGCATGCCCACCTTGGTGACCAACTGCTCAAACAATTATGGTCCTTATCAATTTCCGGAGAAGTTAATTCCCCTCTTCATCAACAATATCCGCAAGCGCAAGCCTCTGCCGGTATATGGCAAGGGGGAGAATGTGCGCGACTGGCTCTATGTCGAAGACCATGCACGCGCCATCGACCTGATCTTCCATCAAGGCAAGGTGGCAGACACCTATAATATCGGTGGCTTCAACGAGTGGAAGAACATCGACTTGATCCGAGTGATCATCAAGACAGTCGATCGTCTTCTGGGCAATCCGGAGGGATATTCCGACGAACTGATTACTTTCGTCACCGACCGCAAAGGACACGACATGCGCTATGCCATCGACTCGCGCAAATTGCAACGCGAACTGGGCTGGGAGCCGAGCCTGCAATTCGAGGAGGGTATCGAGAAGACAGTGCGCTGGTACCTCGACAATCAGGAATGGGTCGACAATATCACCTCGGGCGACTACGAGAAGTATTACGACAATATGTATGGCAATCGCTGATTGCAGCGTGCCAAGAAGCGAGCACAACGTCAGGGAAACATTCAGACACCATCCGACAGAACAAAATAGAAATCAGGTCGACTCACGTCGACCTGATTTCCTAAATTTAAAACAACAATAACAACTTCTTCAGAACGCTTATCGCAATATGAGTATCTAAAATGGATTATTTCATCTCATGTTACATCTATATAACAAAGGTGAGAGATAAAATGTTCTGACGTATTGAAAAAAAAATTGGCGTAGAGATGAAAGAGTTGATGAATAAATACATCTGGCTGATAGACACTCTGACCCGCTATGAGCGACTATCGCGCGAAGAGATCAACGATCTCTGGCGGTTGTCGCCCTATAGCAACGGGGATCCACTGCCGGAGCGCACCTTCTTCTACTATCGGCGAGGTATAGAGGAGAGTTTTCATATCGACATACTCTGCGACAATTACGGCAAGTATTACATCGATCCGGGACAGGGGAAGCGCAATCTGGCCTTTACCAACTGGGTGCTTGAGACCTACGCCACGAACCATGCGATGACCGAGTCGATGATCCCGGCGGAGCGTGTTTCGGTGGAGGATGTGCCATCATCGCGAGAATATCTGCCGCGAGTGCTCAGCGCCATCAGCACGGCGTCGAAGGTAAAGTTCTCCTACGCCGGCTTCTCGCGAACACGCCTTGAGGAGAATATCACGTTTCATCCATATTTCGTGAAGCGATACAAGCAACGCTGGTATATGATCGGATATAAAGAGAAGAGCAAGGATATCCGCACATACGCATTAGATCGCGTTAAGTCGCTCAATATACTGAATCGGCATTTCGAGATGCCCGATATCACCCCCGATGACTTCTTTGCCCATCTTATCGGCATCACCGACTCCAAGGGGGAAGTGAAGCGAGTACGCATCATCACCTCCCCGACACGCGCCAAGTATTTCAGAGCACTCCCCTTCCATGCTACTCAGCAGGAGGAGATCACCGACTCCTATTCAATCTTCACCTATCAGTTGAAACTGAACTATGAGTTGGTGCATGAACTTCTGAGTTACGGCTCGTCGGTCAAGGTGATGGAGCCACCCGAATTGGTGAGTATGGTGAAAGCGGAATTACAACAGACACTCAATCTATATAGCAAAGATGATATGCCCCGTTAGGAGGGATCTCGGAGGAGTATCATCGATCAACACAACAAAACCCGAAGAACAATGGCAGAATCGAATTTTATAGACTATGTAAAGATATTATGTCGGAGCGGTAAGGGGGGCGCCGGGAGTCGTCATTATCATCGCGCCAAATATATCCCCAAGGGGGGACCTGATGGGGGCGATGGAGGCCGCGGCGGACATATCATATTACGAGGCAATCGTCACTTATGGACACTCTTGTCGCTTCGCTATCAGCGACATATCTTCGCCACCGACGGTGAGAGCGGTGGCGCTGACCGCAGCCATGGCCGCGACGGCGAGGATCGTACCATCGAAGTGCCGGTAGGCACCGCCGTCTTCGATGCCGAAACCGGCGATTTCCTCTGCGAGATCACCGAAGATGGCCAGGAGATCAACTTGCTGCGGGGCGGCAAAGGGGGACTCGGTAATTGTCATTTCGCCACCTCTACCAACC
Source organism: Lepagella sp. (assembly GCA_051878555.1). GTDB lineage: Bacteria > Bacteroidota > Bacteroidia > Bacteroidales > Muribaculaceae > Lepagella. The sequence continues at coordinate 22,620 of JBJEKI010000099.1, forward strand.
GCGCTCCTCGCTATGCACAGCCGGGACAACCCGCCATCGAGAAGAGTGTGATCCTCGAGCTCAAACTCCTCGGAGATGTCGGCTTGGTCGGATTTCCCAACGCCGGTAAGTCAACCCTGCTCTCCTCACTTTCAGCCGCCAAGCCAAAGATCGCAGACTACCCCTTCACCACCATGGAGCCATCTCTTGGCATCGTGGAATATCGCAACGGCAATTCTTTCGTGATGGCAGACATCCCCGGCATCATCGAGGGAGCATCGGAGGGTAAAGGCCTCGGCCTCAGATTCCTACGTCACATCGAACGCAATGCCGTGCTCCTCTTCATGGTGCCGGCAGACAGCGACGACATCAAGAAGGATTATGAGATATTGCTCCGCGAACTCCGGGAGTTCAATCCCGAACTCTCCGACAAGGGACGCGTATTGGCAGTGACCAAGAGCGATATGCTCGACGATGAACTTCGCGACGAGATCGCCGCAACATTGCCCACCGATCTGCCCACCATCTTCATATCAGCCGTGACCGGACAGGGGCTCACCGAACTCAAAGACCTGCTCTGGCGCGAAATCAACTCCGAAGAGAATCGCGCCACCGTCAATATCACTCACCGCCGTCTCGACCCGCGCCATCGCGTCGAAGAGGAGGATAACTTCATCTTCGAGCAGATCGACGATGAGGATGAGGGCTATATGCTCGAAACTGACGAGGATTGGGAGGATGAATTCTGGGACGAAGAGTCTTCGGTCAATGATTAACGGGCTCGCTACGCAACAAAAATAGAAGTAACTCGCTCTATGTATCAGAAACTCAATATCAACCTGCATGAGATCTTGCGCGCCAGGATGTCTCCACGCATGAGGAGACTGATCCCGGGCGTGCTTATCACCTGCTTGGAGAAGATCATCCACCAAGATGAGCTCAACGATATGCTCGACCGCACCTATACCTTGGAGGGGTCTGAATTCTCGAAAAGACTTTACGAGCTCATGGAACTGAAGCTCGATGTGGAGGGGATGGAGCATCTCGAGGAGGGGAAACGCTATGTCTTTGCATCGAACCATCCTTTGGGAGGGTTGGATGGCATCGGGCTTATCAAGATCCTCGGAGAGCGATATGGCGATGAGGGAGTCAGATTTTTGGTTAATGATATGCTGATGAATGTGGTGCCACTGCGCAATGTCTTCCTGCCGATCAATAAATATGGGTCGCAAGGGAGAGAGGCGGCGAAGAGCATCAACGCCGCCTTCGAATCGGGACAACAGATCGTGGTGTTCCCGGCGGGGTTAGTGTCACGTCTCCATCCGGATGGGGAGATCAAAGACCTGACATGGCAGAAATCGTTTGTGCAGAAGGGCGTGGCATCGGGGCGAGATTTCGTGCCGATGTATTTCGAGGGACTCAACCGGATGCGCTTTTATTGGTTGGCACGCTGGCGCAAGCGCTTGGGGATCAAGATAAACTTGGAGCAGGCGATGCTTCCGGCGGAACTCTGTGCGGCACGTGGCAAGCAATTTCGCGTTATTTTCGGCACTCCAATAGCATGCGAAGAGATAGAAAGCCGCATGCAGAGGGGGGAAAGTGCCACTCAAATTGCAGCATGGCTCCGAGAGGAAAGTATGAAACTTCGACCACAAGAATAAAATTTTTGTGGATGGAGATGTTAAATAGTTTGCGAATTAGCCGATTTCTGACTAAATTTGCACGAGATTTTTGTTTGTTTGAAACGAGACGTGGCGGATTTAAGACCCCGACGGCTCTTTCAGACACATAAAACGTTGAAATACAAATAATTCAAGACGTGAATACCAAATACATCTTCGTGACCGGAGGAGTCGTATCCTCACTTGGCAAAGGCATTATCTCAAGTTCGTTGGCTCGCTTACTCTTAAGTCGAGGCTACCGAGTAACCATCCAAAAGTTTGACCCCTATATCAATATCGACCCGGGGACACTCAACCCATACGAGCATGGCGAGTGCTATGTCACTTCCGACGGCCACGAGGCGGATTTGGACTTGGGTCACTATGAGCGATTTACCAACATCAAGACCTCACGAGCCAACAATGTTACCACCGGCCGCATATATCAGGCAGTGATCGACAAGGAGCGCCGCGGCGACTATCTTGGCAAGACGGTGCAGATCATCCCCCACATCACCGACGAAATCAAACGGAACGTCAAACTTCTGGGCAAGACGGGTGATTATGACTTCGTGATTACCGAAATCGGCGGCACCGTGGGCGATATCGAGTCGACACCCTATTTGGAGGCTGTGAGACAGCTGAAATGGGAATTGGGTCGCGATGCCCTCTTCATCCACCTTACCTACGTGCCCTATCTCAAGGCAGCCAAGGAGTTGAAGACCAAGCCGACTCAACACTCGGTGAAGATGCTCCAGAGCGTCGGGATCCAGCCCGATGTGTTGGTGCTCCGCACCGAGAAGGAGCTTCCGGCATCGATGCTTCGCAAGGTGGGACTCTTCTGCAACGTGGCTCCGGAGGCTGTGATCCAAAGCATCGACCAGCCCACTATCTATCAAGTGCCCCTGCGCATGCACGACCAACATCTCGATGACATTGTGATTAAACTTACTGACGCCGATCCGACACCTGAGCCTAATATGGAGCGTTGGAACATGTTCCTCCACAAGTTGGCAAATGCCACTGAGGTGGTAAACATCGGGTTGGTGGGTAAGTATGTTGAGCTTCAAGATGCTTATAAGTCGATCAATGAGAGCCTTATGCAGGCTGCCACATATCTGGATCGCAAGATTAATATCGTCTATATCCACTCCGAGAAGCTCACCGATAGCAATGTAGAGGAGCGTCTCCGTGAGATGGATGGCGTGGTGATTGCCCCCGGCTTCGGTCAGCGTGGCATCGAGGGTAAGTTTGTAGCGCTGAAGTATTGTCGCGAGCATGATGTGCCCACTTTCGGCATCTGTCTCGGCATGCAGTGCATGGTGATCGAGTTTGCACGCAATGTGCTCGGTCTGACCGACGCCAATTCGACAGAGATGGACACAAAGACTCCCCATAATGTCATCGACTTGATGGAGGAGCAGAAGTCGATCTCGAATATGGGAGGCACGATGCGTCTCGGCGCATACGACTGTGTGCTCAGAGAGGGTTCGCGTGCCGCCGAAGCATACGGCCGCACCATGATCAGCGAGCGTCACCGCCATCGCTTCGAGTTTAACGATGATTATCGGCAGCAATTCGAAGATGGAGGTATGAAGTGTGTGGGTGAAAATCCGGAAACTCACTTGGTTGAAGTGGTGGAAATCCCGGAGAAACGCTGGTTCATCGGCACGCAGTATCACCCGGAGTATCAATCGACCGTCTTGGATCCCAACCCGATCTTCTTGTCGTTCGTCAAGGCGGCTATCGACTACTCAAAAGAGAAATAACAGTAATTAAAAAAAAGACCATTCAGACAAATGGATAAAAACACCCTTAATGGTCTCTTGCTGATGTTCTTGGTGTTTGCCCTCTTTATGTGGCTGACACCCAAGCAGGAGAATACACCTGCCCAGGATGGAGGCAAGGAGACGAAGGCCGAAGTGGCAGCAGCCGCCGGCATCGACTCACTGACTGCGACTGAGCAGGAGTGGCTGGCACAAAATATTTCAGCCAACGGCAAAGTGGAGGTGGCAGCCGATAGCAGCCGCATCTATACACTCCGTCAAGGCGATATCGATCTGCAACTTCGCGGCGATTCGGTAAGCGGCACAGTTACCGTGGGAGGCCGCAAGTTGGCATGGAGCGATGTAAAGAAGGCAGATCTTACGAAGATGTCGGTGCCCGAACAGCGTCAGGCTGTGGAGATGGTGCGCAATGCCTCGACTTCGCTCGGCAAGTATGGCAAGTTCGCCCAGTTCCTGAGCGGCACGTCGCAAGTGATCAAACTTGAAAATGATGTCCTCTCGATCCAACTCGACAGCAAGTCGGGATCGGTGGTACGCGCCGAACTGAAGAAGTATGAGTCGGAGTATTCGGCCGACGAGACGAAGAAGTCGGTGCATAATGTGGTAGTGTTCGAGGGTAAGGACAATCAGTTCAACTTCATGTTGCCACTTCCCCAACCTATCGAGACATCTGAGCTCTATTTCACCCCCGAGCAACTCAACGACAGCACAGTGCTGATGGCTCTGAAGTTGGCGCCCGATGTGTATTGGGGCATCGAATATACTCTCCCTCGCGGCGAGTCGTATGTCGTGAAGATGCGCGTGGTGCAGAAGAATATGGCGCAGGTGGTGCAGTCGAACAATCGCAATCTCGGTTTCACCTGGAATCAGCGTCTGCATCGCCAGGAGAAGGGCCGTATGTTCGAGGAGCGTAACTCCGCCCTCTATTTCAAATATGCCGGCGGCAAGGTGGAGAACCTCAAAGAGGCTAAGGATGATAGCGAAGAGCATAAGACCAAGATCAAGTGGATCGGCTTTAAGAATCAGTTCTTCTCTACTGTAATAGTGGCTGAGAAGCCTTTCAACACTGCGGATTTCGATTCGAAAGTGATGCAAGAGGATGACTATCTCAAGGAGTATGCGACTACGGCTTCGAGCAGCGATTATGACTGGAACGCCGAGAACCCCGCCAATTTTTCTCTCTTCATCGGTCCTAACCTCTATCCTCTGCTCTCCGATCTTGACAATCAGATCGCTACTGACGAGGATCTGAAGATGACTCGTCTTATCCCGTTGGGATGGAACATCTTCCGATGGATCAACACCGGTATTGTGATCCCGGTCTTTACCTTCTTGGGTAAGTTTATCGGCAATTATGGCATCATCATCCTCTTGCTGACACTCTTCATCAAGTTGATCCTCTTCCCCTTGACCTATAAGTCTTATCGCAGCCAGGCTGTGATGCGAATACTCGCTCCGGATATCAAGGCTATCAATGAGAAGTATCCCGGCACAGAGAACACTCTGACTCGCAATCAGAAGACGATGGCACTCTATTCGCAGGCGGGAGCCAGCCCTATGTCGGGATGTCTGCCGATGTTGCTCCAGATGCCGGTGCTCTTCGCCATGTTCTCTTTTTTCCCCTCTTGCATCGAACTGCGCGGGGAGAGCTTCTTGTGGGCTCACGACCTCTCGGCCCCCGATGCCATCATCTCTTGGAATGTCGATATACCTCTGATCACCAAATATTTCGGTAATCATATCTCGCTCTTCTGCTTGCTGATGACCGGCACCAACATCATATATACATATCTCAACATGCAGAACCAGAGCAACGCGATGCCGGGCATGAAGTGGATGATGTATCTGATGCCGGTAATGTTCATGGTGTTCTTCAATAACTATGCGTCAGGTCTCTCTTATTATTACTTCCTGTCGCTTCTGATCACTATCCTTCAGACTTACGCTTTCCGCTTTATCATCAAGGAGGATAAGGTGCGTGCGAAGATGCGAGAGAATGCCAAGAAGCCGAAGAAGAAATCGGGCTTTATGGCACGACTCGAGGAGATGCAGCGCCAGCAGCAGGCTATGCTCCGCGAGCAGCAGAAGAAGGGCAATCGCCGTTAATATGTGACACAAACTATATCTGTCGATCTATCTATGATCGACAGATATAGTATACTATAAAACCATCTATATGTGAAGCAATTACGAGCCATACGGATCATACTTGCCGCCATCTGTCTGGCGGCGACGGCGGTCTGTTTGATTTTCAGTCCGCAGGCGCATCCTGTGGTCGAATCGGTGGCTCGTATACAGATACTTCTCTCTGCGGGGGCTGCTACTTTGGGTGTCACCGGTGTCTGGCTTGTGATTACCTTGATCTTCGGTAGGGTGTATTGTTCGACGGTATGTCCTATCGGTGTTCTATCGGATATCTTCTGTCGGTTGAGAAGATGGATAAAGCCTCTGAATAAGCCTTTTCGCTATCGGCATAAGTCGAATTGGGGGATCCGGATTTTGGTGGTCTATCTCCTAAGCATAGTGATAGGCATTTCGGCGGTGGCTCTGATTATAGAGCCCTGGAATATGGCTGCGAATATTGCTTCGTTGGCACGGCAGGATGTAATCGAGCCGACTTGGGGCGAGATCATAAGTCGCGGAGTGATCGCAGGCATGGTGTGCGGTGTATTGTCGCTGCTAATGCTGATCCTCTCTTCGCTGAAATATGGCAGAGAGTATTGTACTCGCTATTGCCCGATAGGTGTCGGACTCGGCTATGTGCAGGAGTTTTCGGTGATGCATATTGAGATCGATCCCGACCGATGCACCTCTTGCGGACATTGTGAGGATATATGCCGATCGCAGTGTGTCAAGGTGGTAAGCCGCTATATCGATGAGTCTCGCTGTGTGAGATGTTTCGATTGTGTAGCAGAATGCCCTACCGGGGCTATAAGATATCAGATTAATCGCAATCGTCGTCCTGCCACTCCATTGATGCGACAGGTGAAGAAAACTCAAAATACATGAAACAATACCTTGATTTGCTCCGCCATATCCTGGATCACGGGATGGAGAAACATGATCGTACCGGCACCGGCACGATCTCGACTTTCGGTTATCAGATGCGTTTTGACTTGGAGGAGGGTTTCCCCTTGGTCACCACCAAGAAGGTGCATCTGAAAAGTATCATTTATGAGTTGCTGTGGTTCTTGCAGGGAGACACGAATGTGCATTATCTCCAAGAGCATGGTGTGAGAATCTGGAATGAGTGGGCAGATCCGGATGGCGAGTTGGGTCATATCTATGGTTATCAGTGGCGTTCATGGCCCGATTACGCTGGCGGCAACATCGATCAGATATCGCAGGCTGTGGAGGCTATCAAGCATAATCCCGATTCGCGGCGCATCATCGTGAGTGCTTGGAATGTGGCGGATCTCGACCGGATGAATCTACCCCCATGTCATGCCTTCTTCCAGTTCTATGTCTCGCCCGATGGCAGGCTTTCGTGTCAGCTCTATCAGCGGAGTGCCGATTGCTTCTTGGGGGTACCCTTCAACATCGCCAGCTATGCATTGCTGACGATGATGATGGCGCAAGTTTGTGGCTTGCGACCCGGTGAGTTCATCCACACGCTTGGGGATGCCCACATCTACTTGAATCACCTCGACCAGGTCCATTTACAGTTAGAGCGCGAGCCACGCCCCCTGCCGCGGATGGTGCTCAATCCGGAAGTAACCTCCATTTTCGACTTCCGCTACGAAGACTTCCACATAGAGGACTACAACCCCCACCCCACCATCAAAGCCCCCATCAGCGTCTAAGAAAATAGAAAATTTTAATGTTTTTTTGATCAAACATCGAATATTTCATCTTTTTTATCTATATTTGTAGTTCAAGAACGAACTTAAAATCTGACAGCCTATGTAGCATAGTCATTTCAAGACATATAAAATAACAAGCGTTAGCTGTATTCTTGTTTCGGAAAATCGCCAAATTTTTAGAAGCAATCAAGAGTATAAGTTGATGCTCACGATTAATCGTGGGCTTTTACTCGTATATGATTGCAAGGTATTTGGCGATACCTCCGAAACGTAGACGAAGCGAAAGTCCACTATTTTTGTGTCTATACCCCAACAAAGCAACTAATCTAAGTTAACAACAATAAAAATCAAAATGCAATGAAAAAGTATTTAAATCTACTGCTTGTGGCTATATTTGCCGCCATGTCATTCGCATTCGTCTCCTGCTCAGACGATAACGAACCCAACATCGACCCCAACAACCCCTTAACACTCGATGGCATCAATACTGATGTTAATAGCTCGAGAGTCTGGAGCATCGAAGTTCAAAACGCAGCTGTCTTTAAAGCAGAGCTCTCTCAAAAGGTACTTGAGAAAGCATCCCAAGCGAATCTGGATGTTGTATTCGATGAGTTGGTCAGCAAAAATTCCATTGGGATGAAACTAAATCCAAGTTATATCAAATTGGAGGGTACAGTTTTCAACAAAGAGAAAGAAAAAAATGAGGAAATCAAGTGTATATTCGATGCAACTGATGAAACCAACAACACAAAAGTCGAGGGTAAAATCATTGTCGAGAATGTCACATCCTCAGAAATCGTCTTGAAATTCGATAATCTCGTATTGATAAATGGGATGGTTATCAAAAAGATCAACGGCACTTTGAAGTACAAACTAACTGAAGTTAAGGATTTCTAATCCGACTCAAACCAACAATTCAACATCCCTATTCGTGAAAAATCACGAATAGGGGTTAGGGTATTATTTGTATTGTTAGAAATGCTAATCATTGGCACATCCGTAAGTATATGAATAATTCATTATATACCCACCACAGAGCCTCTACTTTTTGCAAAATAGTATTGGCTATTGTACTGAGTTTTGTAACAGCAGGTCTTTTCTCATGCTCTTCATCCAGAACAATCAGTTTATTATGTCAAGAACGTCAGATTGAGATATATGTCGATGACGAATACCTCGGTAGAGATTTGGTTCACTATACAGTGCCCAAAAGTCGTGAATATATAGAAGTGTCGTGTCGTGAAAATGGCGTAGAAATATATCATCGTCGCATCAATATCAAGGATAGGGAAGAGACACTGATAGAATTACAAATACCAAAAAATTATAAATACTCAAGTAAACCATTTTAGATCATGAAAAAGTTACTTATGCTTTTAATGGCCATTATGGTTGGTTTCTCAGTTCAAGCAGGGAAAAAAGCCAAGGTCATTAAAATTTCTGTTCAGCCGCAAGAAGCAGCCATCTATGTAGACAATGTCCTTATTGGATATGGTTACGGAGAATTTACCAGACCAGCTAAAAAGAACCATGTAGCAATAATTCGTGTAGAATGTAATGAATATGCAACTGCTAATTCGAAATTCTATGGCGGAGATGAGCGAAATTCCCTTTCGTTTAATTTAATGCAGGATGGATTCTATAGAGGGTCTGCAGCATCGGGACTCGTCAATAAGTATATGACAATAATTCTCGACCCGCAGTATTACACAATTGACCAAGAAGGGAAAGTGAATACAGAAGTTGCATGGAAACTCCTTCACCAGATTTTACTCAACTACTTTCCTGAAATTGAATCAACTGATTTTTATGGCGGATACCTTCAAACTCCATGGAAATACAAAACATTCAATATGTCAGAAAAACAGTTGCGAACTCGTGTCACTGTAAGAGATGTAACAACTCCTGAAAGAGTCGCTTTTCAGATAAAAATCTCATCTGAAGTTGCAGGAGCTATGCAAGCGCGTCACGGAGAATTTGACGAAGTAGATCGTATTCCAAAAGAAATAGAACCACTATTGGAAGAACTTCAAACACGTATTGGAAAAGTTAGTAGTATGTAATAACATAAAGTAACAAAATCATGAAAAGAACACTTTTTACAATTTGTATGATAGTAACTGTATCAGTTACATCATTCGCCCAAAGTTTCGTTGACACATTCGATGCAAACTCACTGGCTTGGACTGAATGTGCTTTTGAAAGCGACAGCGGATCTGCTGTAATCGACAAGGGTGTCATGACAATCAAGTCTAAAGGGGAGAACAAGTCTGCCGGAGCATTTCTCTCTATGATGACAGGAACGTCAATTAAGGTTGGTCAAGATACCTTCTTTGAGACACACTGCTATGCACCTCTTGATGTTAAAAAGCCATTTGAAGTAATTGCAAATGTCAAGATTGAGAAACTGGCTAATGATCGCGTCTGCGGTTTTGTTTTCAACTACAAAGATGGAGGTAATTTTTATTGCTTCAATTTTAATGATGAAATGGTGAATTTTACTCGATATGTCGACAATCGTGTAGTTGGGAATATCAAGCAAGGTGTTAAATGGAAAAATAAAAAGAAACTTAACCAAGAGTGGAAGCTTGTCTGCGATGGAGATGTACTTTCTTTCTTCATTGATGGAATGGAGATTATCAAGGTAAGATATATGCCTCTTGATTATTCCGGAATTGGTTTCTATACATTTGGAAAGCAAACTCTTGTTGTTGAAGATATGACGTTTACACAAATCTAAAAGCCCCATCAGCGTCTAAGTAAAAACGATGATATTTTGAATTTAATTGCCTAAATCGTGAGGTTTTCACGATTTAGGCAATTATTTTTTTGAATTATTAAATTTTATATTTATCTTTGCATAGTGTTAATTGTATCGTTTATATGATTCAGGAGTTTAGTGTATCCAATTTTTACTCTATCCGCGACAAGATGAGTATTAATTTCTTGCCATCGAATGATGACAAGATGCTTGATTATTATACATACGAAGTTAAGCCGGGGATAAGACTCCTCAAATTAGGTATTATCTACGGAGCAAATGCGAGTGGCAAGACCACAGTATTGGAATCTCTCTCATTTTTTAGAGAGTTAATGGTGGGGCGACCGGTGGATAAATTGGAAGATGTGGATTTTTCTCCATTTATGCTCGACAAGGATTCCCGCGACAAGACAACAACGATGGAGATGACATTTTACATCGACCAAGAGAAGTATGTATTGGGATGTGAATTTAACCGACAATCGATAGAATCTGAGCAGTTGATGGTCTATGAGACATCTCGTCCACAACTGATATATAAGCGAGAATACTCGTCAGAAACAGGACATAGCGTCATAACATTCGGATCAAAAGTCTGTCTGTCAAAGCGAAGTCGTCAAATAATCGAGGGAAATACCTTGAATAATTGCTCGGTAATGGCGGCCTTTGGCGTTTCGAATGTTGAGACCTCTCGTCTCGACAAGGTCTATGAATATTTCTCGAAAAAGATGCTTGATATGTTACATCCTCGCATCTCCATAATGGAATATATCAAGCAGCAACTCCGTGCACAAAGCGATGAAAAGTTCAAGCCGTTCCTTCTTCAAATCTTGAAAGCATCAGATTTCAACATTGTAGACTTTTACATAGACCAATACGATGGAGAGGGGGCAACAGGGGGCGATCTAATCTTCAGCCATATCGGAGATGGAGGGATCTTTAATCTAAATGAAACGAATGAATCAGCCGGGACAAAGCGTTTCTTAGGCATGTCGACCCTATTATATCGACTTATTGAAGAAGACTCTTTCTTACCTATTGATGAAGTAGAGACCAGCATCCACTATGAATTATTCTCCTATTTCATAAAAGTGTTCCTTGCGAATAGCGAGGGTTCGTCACAAATATTGATGACGACTCATGACATAAATTTGCTTGATGAAGATTTTATACGTCGTGACGTAATTTGGTTTACCGTCAAAGATTCCCAAGGAGCGACTTCTATCAAGAGATTATCTTCAGGAGGTCTTCATAAAACGATGTCAGTATATAACGCCTATCGACAAGGCAAATTAGTAGAGCTACCATTTCTCGGCAGCATCTTTTTAGACAAATGATAGGCGTAAATTACAAAAGTATAGCAATAATAGGCGAGGGTGAAACTGAATGGTTTTACTTCGATTCACTTCGCATCGCTTGTCGATATCCTTTTAAGATAGCTCCGGATATGCCTCAACACTCCGATATTCCACACATGGCAAAACTCGCAGAGCTATACGTAAATAAGGATTATGACATCGTGGTATGCCTTGTGGATATGGATCGAATCCTATCTAACACAAAAGAATTAAAGACCTATCAACAGATCAGATCTAAAAGTAGCGCTAAGATAATGTGGATTGAGACAAATCCTTGTACTGAGTTTTGGTTTTTGTTGCACTTCTTGCCGGACTTGGCTGTAAAGTCTTATCAGACATGTGATGAGGTATTAGTCGATCTGCGAAAATATATGCCCGGATATGAAAAAACTATCCGATATTTTCGTAAGACCAGACTTTATGATTACCTACAAGCAAATGGCAATCCGGATCGAGCCATGAAATATGCAGACACATTGTCTCGATTGAGTGAAGCATCTCCTGAGGATCGAATTGCATACACAGAGATCAATAAAGTGATCAAATTATTGGCGGATTTGTCTTCTTATCGGGATGCTTCAAAATCGACTTTTCCGGAACGAATCGGCGAAATTGAGGCAAAAATACTCGATTTTTTGACCAACTCTTACGATTCAGACGTAAAATTAATTTCTAAAGCTATCGGACTTCGCCAGTCTCGGACTGCTGATTACCTTCGCCGAATGGTCGAGGCAAAGCTGATCGTTAGTTCCGGCGAATGGAGAAAAACTTATCGACCTGCAGATCATAAAAGCTGATTCACATTCATAAAAAGCACTTTAGACGTCTTTAAGAAAATATAATAAAAACTGAAAAGTTATGGATATTGAAGAGATACGGGAGGTGGGATTGGGACTTCCTTTTGCTACGGAGCGGTGTCCTTTCGGGCCTGACACGTTGGCTCTTGAGATCGGCGGCAAGATGTTTTGTCTGGTCGATCTTTCGGGCGAGTGGCAGTTCTATAATCTCAAAGTAGACCCGGAGTATTCGATCGAGTTGCAAGATCGATACCCCGAAGTGCGACCAGGCTATCACATGAACAAACGTCATTGGATCTCGGTCGACTATCAAAACAGCATCCCTCTGAAGATAGAGAAAGAGCTGATCCGCCACTCCTACCTACAGACTGCCAAAGGCCTAACCAAAAAGCTCCGCCACGAATTAGGCTTCGAATAGATCATCAAGTGTCACGACAGATTGGAAGGCTCCACTATGGATGCCATATTTCAATCCGTATGTGGTGACTAAAGTCATCTGTACATTCTTATTCTTAGCAATGTGTTCCATCATCCAGTTAAGTCGACGTCGCAACACCATCTCATACTGAGCATCTACCGAGAACTCCATATTTACAAACTTCATCTCGCAAATATTTACCACTCGATCCTTGCGATCTATCACCATATCTATCTGCATACCGGTATCATCCGACGTACCTCGCAGAGTCCATGCCGATGCCTCACACGACACGCCCTCTATACCGAGGGCTCGTTTTATCTGCTTGATATGCAACAGACATATATTTTCGAAAGCCATACCTCTCCATGTGGATAATATCGGCAAATTCTCATTGTCTCTCCAGTATGTCTCACTCTTTTGTTTTCCGGCAACATGAGTCAAATAAAATAGAGAGAATGGATCGATAAGCCTATACATCTTCTGACGAAGATTGTTCTCAAATGGCTTATAACATTCTATAAAATCGCACACTTCAAGCGCCTTGAGCACTTGTGTCAAGACTGTGCCAGACTTGATTTGTGCACCATCCATTATTTCCGAACGTGTATAACCCTTCTGTCGGCCGGCAAGAAAGGTTACAACACGCTTGTAAGAGTCCGGCTTGCTGAATATCGAACTAAACAACCTGTCAAACTCCATCCTAAGTTTGCCCCTCTTACAGAAATAGAGGTTGTCGATGCTCTGTGCAAGACTTTCTCCCGGCGTCACATAGCTCAGATACATCGGTATGCCACCTACTGCCATATAAAGTTGAGAGATATCATAGCGGCTAAGAGTGACACCCTGATCGAGCAATAACTGCTCCGTCTCCGAGAGGGTAAATGGTGATAATTGTATCTCACATGTTACCCTGTCATACAGGCCTCCGTATGAATTGACAAGATTATCTGTAATCCAAGAAGATGCCGAGCCGCAAACTATCAACATGATATTATCTCGTCCGGACGCCCAACCATTCCAAAAATGTTCGAATGCAGAAATAAAGCCGGATCTGGGTGTATCCATCCAAGGCATTTCATCAATGAAAACCACTTGTCTTCGATCAGAAGATTGCTTCTCAAGAAGCAATCGGAGCATCGAGAAAGCCTCAAACCAATTTTTCGGCACACTATCGACATCCAATCCGTGTCTGCTTAAGGATGTGGAGAATGCAATAAGTTGAGCCGAAAGTATGTTCTTGCCGCTAAGTTCTATCGGAGATACCCCGGTGTGATAGAATGCAAAATCATCCTTAAAGAGTTCTCTTATAAGATATGTCTTACCGACCCTTCTTCTGCCATAGATTGCAATAAATTGCGATCTATCGCTATGATAGAGTCTCATCAGTTCCGCTTGCTCACGTTTTCGTCCTATTATCTTTCCCATATTAGATTATCTATCATTGATGATAGCGATGGCAAATTTAATAAATTAATTTGACAAATCCATTTTAAGCACCCTTTATTTTGTCACAAAACAACATTTTACCCGTTTCGTGACAGATTAAGCACTCTCTATTCTGTCACGAAACAACTTTTTACCCCGTTCGTGACAGTTTAGGCATACCTTATTTTGTAACGAAACGGGGTTTAGAGCGCGTTCCTTAAATTTTTTGGGCCGTAGAGGTCGTAGCCTTGAGTCG
>JBJEKI010000100.1:0-9142 GCA_051878555.1 Lepagella sp.
CTGCTCAAAAATATCCGCCCCTACGACCCCAAAAATTTAAGGAACGCGCTCTTAGCAAAAAAAGAGGAGTCGACACCGGGTCCTCTCCTCTATGTTGGTCTATTCTCGGCGACCGTGATTACTCACCTGCCTCGAACTTGTATACGTTGTTCTGAACACGCTTTGTGCCTTGAAGCATCTTCACCATGTCGATGTTAACGAACTGAGCATATTGACGATCGTACATATCGGCGTTGTAGGGGAAATTCTCATTTTCGTGACCGACAACTTGATATACATAGACACCGTCAGTGCCCTTGGTGATGTTGACCTTCTTGTCAGCCTTGGCGCCGCAGATGCGACCCACGAGGCGAGCATCGTTCACACCGCCGCCGAGAGCAAATCTCAACTTAGGATAAGTCTTCATCTCTACCTTCATGGCCTGAGCAGCGCTCTCTACGGTCTTTGCCTTGCCGCTATATTCTTTGAGCAGCTTGTCGCCGGCCTTGTCAGCGCGTACGCGTGCTGTGATCTCTTCGCGAACTGCCTTGTTGGTGACAGGTGCATAGTCTTCGTAAGCATCTTCGATCACGGCTGCATACATCGCCGGGCGTGTCGCATCGTTGCAGTTGTAGATATGGCTTACTTCGCCCTTCTCGCCGTCGATCATCACCCATCTTACCACCTGGCGTGACTCGGGATAGTATTGGTTCATACCCTGGAAGCGAGGCACTGCCGGAGTTGAAGAGGTTAGCACAAATTGCTGCAATGTGTAACCCTCTTTGGCGGCATTGGCTGCGAACTTCTCAGCAGTGTTGTTGGCACCGAGGAACTTCTCGAACTTGCTGCGCTCGGCGTTGCGAGTCGCCGTGCTGGGAGCCAATACATATTCAGCCACATCATATTCCACTACCGAAACGGCGGCGTTCTGCTTGGCGAGCTGAGCGATCAGCATGCCTTGACCTGCACCCTGACGGATAGAGATATATTTGCCGCCGGCATTGCGGAGACTATCGAGTGTCTCCTTGGGGAGAGCATTGGTTTCACCCTCTGCTGTGTAAAGGGGAATCCACTGCTCGAGCTGAGTAGCCACGCTGTCGGCGCTAAACTTGCTCATAAGCGAGTCAGCCACCACCTTGCCGCTGTTCAGGTCGGCCATGATGCGATTGCCGAGGCCTTCGGAAGCCACCGACACGAGGTTGAGCTGGATAGAATCGACAGCCGCTGTGCGAGACACTACGCGAACCACCTTGAAGCCCTGGATGTCGTTAGACACGATCTTGGCGCTGTCGGCAGATGCTGTAGTCACGATGCCACGGAGCGTCGGGTCGATATCCTTCTCGCGGAGTGCATAGCGAGTCACGCTTACACCCTCCTTCTTGATATCCTTGGAGAGTTGACCGCCATTGCTGAGCGATGCCACTGTCTTGGCGGCAAGATCCTTGCTCGCCTTCTGGTCGGCTGCCGAGGGCATGATGGTCACGGCGATGAAGCTGATCTCGCGAGTCGGCTCATCTACCATAAACTCATTCTTATCCTTATTATAACGGTCGGCGATCTCCTGATCGCTCACCGGATATTCCTTCTCATTGAGTTCGCCGTAGGGCTTGAAGGCCACATTCACATTGGAGGTGGCTACATAGTCATTATAGAGAGCCTTCTTGTCGAGGTCGTTGGCATGAACCAAGCCTGTGAGAAGACGCTGATATGTCTGAAGCTTCACGAGGCGCTCTGTTTCCTTCTCGGCGGCGAGCCATGCACGCTGGTAGGGCTCCACCTGTGCATCGGTCAGACCATTACGCTTGGGGTTGAAGATCACTTCGTATGCCTGCTGAGGAGTCTGAACGCTGATATTGTTCGAGATGAGTTGACGCATCACCTTTACCACCTCGGGGTTGTTGGGATTGTCGAGCATATAAAAGCGGAGCAGATTGCCTGTGCAACGGATGTCAGCCTTTTCGGCAGCGTTGAGCACGAGTGCCTCTTGCATCAACTGCTCGACAGCCATCTCCGGGAGGATCTGAGTGTCAAAGTTGGAATATTGCTGAGGATTGTTGCGGCGTGCCTCTTCAAGCTGATTGTTGAGGTCCTCACGCTTCCTCTGGTATTCCAGATAATCAACCTTAGTATTTCCCACTTTCGCCACTGTGGTGTGGTCGCCGAAGATGTTGCGACTGTTGGTCAAAGCGTCGCCTACGATAAATGCAAGCAGCGCCACGCCGATCACGATGATCAGGAACACTGATTTGCTTCTGATTTTCTCTAATGTTGCCATTACTTATATTGGTCTTTTTAAAATTATCTGAATATGTCAATGAGCAGTTTACTATCCATTTTAGCCCATTAAACGTGCAAAGATAATACTTTTGTCAAAAAATGCCAAAATTATTGGCAATTTTCCGATTTATAGGCCAAAATACTCCTTAATTTTGTCCACCATATCGAGTTTTTCCCATGTAAAGAGCTCGACACGTTTCACTTTCGGTTCCTGTTCGTAACGATTCTGGAAGGTCTTTTCGACCCATTCCGGACGGCGGCCGACATGTCCGTAAGCAGCCGTCTCGAGATATATGGGTTCGCGGAGTTTGAGGCGCTCTTCGATGGCGCGTGGGCGCATGTCGAAGAGTCGGTCTACAGCTTCGGCGATTTCGGAGTCGCTCTTGGGGGTGTGGTTGGTGCCGTAGGTTTCGACGAAGATGCTGACGGGGCGTGGCTCTCCGATGGCGTATGCCACCTGCACGAGCATCTCGTCAGCGACTCCGGCAGCCACCATATTCTTGGCGATATGACGGCAAGCGTATGCTGCCGAGCGGTCGACTTTCGAGGGGTCTTTGCCGGAGAAAGCACCGCCGCCATGGGCGCCTCTACCTCCGTAGGTGTCGACGATGATCTTACGGCCGGTGAGTCCGGTGTCGCCGTGAGGCCCGCCGATCACAAACTTGCCGGTCGGATTGACCAAGAGCTCGTAGTCATCTGCGAAGAGGGCTCGAATCGAGTCGGGAAGTTGGGCTATGACTCTCGTCATAAGCACCTCTTTGACATCTCTACGGATCGTCTCGAGCATCTCCTTGTCGGCTTTCTGTTGTGCCTCTTCGGTGGTATCGAGCGGAGTCACAAATTCGTCATGCTGGGTGGAAACCACGATGGTGCGGACCTTCACCGGACGGCGATCCGGACCATATTCCACAGTTACTTGACTCTTGGCATCGGGGCGAAGGTAGGTCACGAGCTTCCCTTTGCGATAGTAGGCCATTTCCTTCCCTTCACGACGGATGGCGGCAAGTTCGCGGAGTATCAGGTGCGAGAGGCTCAGTGTCAAGGGCATATATTCTTCGGTCTCGTTGACGGCATAGCCGAACATCATACCCTGGTCGCCGGCTCCCTGCAAGTCTTCTTTGCTCTTGTCAGCCTCTTCTTTACGATTGACACCGCGATTGATGTCGGCGCTCTGCTCGTGGATGCAGGAGAGGATGCCGCAGGAGTCTCCGTCAAAGCGATATGCACCGCGATTGTATCCGATTTTGTTGATAAGTTCGCGGATGGTGTCGTTGACGTCGACGTATGAGTTCGAAGTGACCTCACCGGCCACCACCACCTGGCCGGTGGTTACCATCGACTCGATGGCTACGTGGCTCTGAGGGTCGCGTGCCAAGAATTGATCCAACAGGCAGTCGCTGATTTGATCTGCCACCTTGTCGGGATGTCCCTCCGACACTGACTCGGAGGTGAATAGATAATTTTTACTCATCTGTGTAATAAGTTGCGAGCATAAGACACACGCCCACGGGCTGCCGGTATGGGCGCGGATCGGATGCTACTTGGTTTCTGTTTAATGATTAAAAAAAAATGACAACCGCTTCTTGCGATTGCCTTTCTGAAAGTTGCCCTTGCTGTCGTCGGCACATCGGGGATGTACCGAGGGAGCAGTTTTAGCATTTTTTTCAGTGGTTGCAAGCAGCCAAATTTATCCACTATTGCCTTCGACACATCGTGTCTCTGACAAATATGGTGCAAAGTTAATCAAAAAATTCGAGATTTAAGTGCATTCTTAACATTTTTTTATAATCTGAAGGGGTATCTATTGCAACAAATTTAAGCAATAGGCGTTAACAAATAAAAATGACATCATAATTAACAGGATTACTCTTTATATATAATAGGTAAGAAGGCATGAAAAGTCTATTGTATACTCGCACCGGCGACCAAGGCACCACCTCGTTGGTGGGTGGCGAGCGAGTGAAGAAGAACTCGTTGCGTCTTGAGGCATACGGCACGATCGATGAGCTCTCTTCGTTCATCGGTCAGGTGATCTCCGACCCCGGTTGCTGTGAATCGGTAAGAGAGCAGTTGCTCGAGGTGCAGAATGAGTTTTTCAATTTGGCAGGATATTTAGCCACACTTCCGGCGCCGGGCACTACCCCGCGTTGCCAGTCGATGACCGAGGAGAAGTTGGCTGAGATGGAGCATTGGATCGACCTTCTCGACGAGGCGACACCCAAAATCAGGGCGTTCGTATTGCCGGGAGGATGCCCCTTGACGGCTACGACCCATGTGGCGCGCGCCGTGTGTCGACGCGCCGAACGCCGGCTCCTCGACTTGGCAGATGCCGAATATGTCGATCCGGCTGTGATCGTATATGTCAATCGACTCTCCGACTATCTCTTCATCGCCGCCCGACATTTCAACCATCTCGCCGGAGTCGAAGAGATCATTTGGAAGAAATAAGAGGTAAAGAGAAAAGTGAAACCAGGTCAAGCCCTTTAGTCGGCTTACCCATAACAATAACATAAATTAAAAAAAGATAAAGATATGTACTGGACATTAGAACTTGCGTCCAAGCTTGAGGACGCACCATGGCCCGCAACCAAAGAAGAACTTATCGACTTCGCAACACGTTCCGGAGCCCCGATGGAGGTAATAGAGAATCTCCAAGAGATCGAAGATGAGGGCGAGATCTACGAAAGCATCGAAGACATCTGGCCCGACTACCCCAGCAACGACGACTTCTTCTTCAACGAAGAGGAATACTAAGACATGTTATAACAAACCATACAACCATGGACAAGCAAAATTTGTTTGTCCATTGTTGTTTACACTCAATCTAAGAGCGCGTTCCTCAAATTTTAAGGAACGCGCTCTCGGCTTTTCTCGCTCCCTATTTAAATTGCTGAAAAAGGGCGGGGATGTTCCTCTTTTTAAATATTTTGTTCCTTAATTGAAACTCGGTCGTGTGGGTTATTCATAATTTTGCAAGTATGAGCGATGGCTTATGGTCTTATAAGCGATGACATATCGTCTTGTGTGCGATGGCATGTCGTCTGATTTTCTGAATTTATTAACTTAATTATAACATTATGAACATCCTTAAGAGAATTTGCAGTATCTCTCTCGCAGCGATACTCGTGTTGGGCACAGCATCTTTCCCCGCCAATGCCCAATTCAAAGGCCTCGGCAATAAACTTAAAAGCAAGGCCGAGAAAGCTGTCAAAGACAAAGTAGATAAGAAGAAGAAAAAAGCTGAAGAGGCTGTGGAGAATGCCGTGAGCGTAGGCAGTAGCGAATCCGGCTCAGCATCTGAGTCTACAACAACATCTGCATCCGGCAAGTTCGACTACAAGAAGACTTACACTCCCGGCGCTGAGGCAAAAGCTTCCGACCCTCTCGCCACCTCTACCGAAGTGTGGAAAGGATTCACCAAGAGCGTTGGTGCCCTCCATGGGGCTTACGATAATATGGGAGACTTCACCCGAAATTATCAACCCTATTATGCCGATAGCAACAAGTATTACTGGATTCTGAATGAGGATTCCCGTGATCTCATCCTAAATGCATTCCTCAGCATCTTCAAAATAGAAATGGCATCAGATATCGATCACAAGAAGACGCTTAATACATGGAGTGAAGTCGGAGATGGCATGGTTGTTCCCGCCGATGAAATGTTCTTGAATGCATTCCAGACCCAGTTTATCGCCGACCCGACCTCCGATCAGGCTCTCCTCTTCTACATCTATGCCGACACCTATCTGAATCACAAACCGTTCAGCCAGATGCGTTATGCACTCACCGACGACTACACTACCGAAGATGGTGGCCTTCTGCCAAAAAATTTCTATGCACAAAGAAAAGCTCGTCGCGAATTGGCAGATGAACTCTCCAACACTGTGGCTTCATACGAGACATTGATCTCATGGGCTGAGAAGTATTATGACAACGCAGCAGCTCAGTCCGATCCATACGCCAAATATTTCCAATTGCTTTTGGCCGACAACATCACCGACAATTGTCTTCCCAATCACAAAGATCACGATGCTGACGCTACACGTTACCGCAAACTTGTAGTCAAGAAAGATCAGAGCAACGGATGGCAAGCACAACAAGCCTTCGTGAGCTCATATTTTGATCCGAATGAGAAGCCCGAATGGATGCCTAACTACAATGCAAGTGCTGCTATAGCAGAGCCCAAGGGTGTGACTGCAAGTGCTGCCGACACCAAGGGTGCACAAGAGGCAGCCAAGTCATTCGCCGGCAGATACTACAAGAATGTAGTGTTCATCAACAATAAATGGGGCGACATCAAGAGCAAAAAATGGCCCTACGAAGTCACCGGTAAATCCACATGGGTATACATCATCACCGAACATCAAGGTCAGAAATATGCTCTCAAAGCAGAATTGATCAAACGAGTAGGCAACATGTCCGGTTACCGCATCAGCCTTCCCGTCGGCACCAAGGCACAACCCTGCAAATAACTCAAAGTACCATCCCGATAGCGCGCACAAGCACCGCTATCTCATCAACCCACAAACAGACGCACTGCATATTCCCCAATATGCAGTGCGTTTTTGTCATAAGAGCGCGTTCCTTAAATTTTTTCAGATAAATTGGTATATTATAAGTCAAAAAGGGATAGCCGGCGGATTGCGGTCCTGCCCGGTTATCCCTTCGACGATTGTGAAGAAAATTTGATTGTTGTTTTTTTATCTGTAGATGTAATCGATGTTGGGTTTCATCGACCTGTATTGGGGCATACACATCCCCGTCGTTGCTCCGATATAAGTCGGATCGGATATAAAGAATACCTTACCTTCATAATCGTATGATGTCCCTACGATCGCTTCCGAAGGCATCGTCACTGATACACATTCATGCCCGGGATAGGAGATAAGATGATTCTCTACCCCTGCCACTCTATATAATAGATAGGAGTAGAAGATCGCACGGTCTTCGCAGTCACTCTTGGGATAAAAGAGCATTTCTTCGAAAAAGTAGGGTTTCTCAAAACCATGATTCTCCCTATCCGTAGCATACTCAAATGCACTCTGCGTGAAGTGTAACATACGCTCCACTTTATCCCTCCTGCTATTATCCTTCAGCGCCTCTGACATCTGAGAAACTATCGTCTGACGCAACTTGCCATCCACCACCGATGCGGCATAATCCCCGATCGGCATCTGCGGATAGTGATAGAGCATCGGATAGAGATTGGCATTGATCTCGCCTCTCAGCGTGATGCCATCATACTCCACACAAAATTGTTGCGACTTATATGGCAGTCGAAGTTCGCCAAGTTGCATCTCAAATGACTTGCCGAGCTGAAAGTCGGAGGGCAAATAGCATGTATATATCGCTTCTCCTTGGCGCAGCGTGCTGTCTCCGAACACATAATAATTCTTGCCATCTATTATTATATAGGTGTGCCCGAAAACAGTCTGATTGCAGGGCATCAAGATCAGCGAAGTGCCCGACTCTGTTTCGGCAAAACGCACATCATAACCCATATTACATAGCAGGAAATGGATCAGAGCATCCCGAGTAAATGGTGTGTGATCGCCAAATTTCGTATCAACATAACTCCGCGTCAACTCATAGATGAAATAATCATTGAGATTCATCTCATCCGCCACCCTCCGAATCTCGGCTATCACCCTCTTGTCAGCTCCTGACTCATACATATATCGCCAGAGGTCTGAGGAGTTCTTACGTGTCAACCGGTCGGGGATGGCATACGCCACATCCTCCATAGTCAGCGGCATCCCATAGAAGGAGACACATATCTCCCCTTTAGGGGCTGGCGGCGAGGGAATATCCGGCTTGGCAATCGGAGTTATCGGCGGAGTGCTGCCGACATCCGGTCGGCGATCGGGGGTCGGCGGCACTTTATCGTCACACTTAGGTATTTTCTCTTCAGCTTTGGGGATATCCTTCGGTTTGGGAACCGGATTCCGTTCCAATCCTGCATGTTGGGGATATTCCACCCAGATGCTGTCGAGATACTTGGCATACTGACTCAGAGCCTCATTGCGATAGTCGTTGTAACTCGCAAGGATCGACTTGCGGAATTGGTCGAACGATTCCACAGGCTTTTGTGCCATTACACCCATCGGGAGGATGGCACATGATAGCAGCACTATAATCCGAGTCTGTTGCCTCATAGTCTGTTCAATCGGATTACTCGGTTGTGAATCCCTCTTTGACGAACTCGGAGATCACAGTTGCATGTTTCTTGGCGGCATCGCTCTCTTTCATGGCATTTTCCATGGCGCGGATGCGGGCCTTGGAGGCGGCACTCTCACTCACGATGAAAAATGTCTGGAACTCATAGAGTCCGGGGGCCATCTCTCTGATTATGGTGAAACTCTCCTCCATTTCACCCTTGATCTCCTTCTCTACCAGACGCTCGTAGGCTGCATAGAAGTGATCGAACTCTCCTTCGCCATCGGTGCCGTTGGCTGCCAAGTCGCTCACGACGCGACCCTTCAATGAGCTGCCGGCCTGCTGGCTATAGGTGATGCAGGCATTGTTGATAGCCATCTGATGGCCTGCATTCTTCGACTTTACATTCCCGGCTACGCCTACTATCTCACGACCATCATCACCAAGACGTTGAAGCTTGTCGTAATGTGAAAGAAGAGCTACATCCAGACTCCTCGAACTTCCGAAGAGTTTCCACTTATCTTTCTCAAGTTCTTTCTTCTTCTGCTTATACTCCTTCTTCAGAGCCTTTTCGAGTTGCTTATTCTTATTGTCGGCGTAGGTCATCGGCATGGCGATGCAAAATGCCAACAAAAGCATCATCAGTTTCTTCATTGCGGTAGTTGTTATTTGTTAATAATTTAAGTTTCGCAAGTATGATATTTCAGAGATGAGGGCATAAAAAAACGAC
>JBJEKI010000101.1:0-2204 GCA_051878555.1 Lepagella sp.
TCGTTTTTTTATGCCCTCATCTCTGAAATATCATACTTGCGAAACTTAAATCAAAAAAAGATTGAGGATAAGCTTCATAATACAGATTTATCAGGTTATTCGATTACATAATCTTTGGCATAGAGCGCGTTCTATTTCATAGAACTGTCGTTCAAGGTCATCATCCAGTTCTAACAGCTCACACCAATGCGACCAGCTCAATTTTCCAGACACTGTCTGGAATTTCGGGTAATATAAATATAGTCTTCTCATATTATGCAGATTTGACAAACTGAACCCATTCCCAAGTTGTAATGTCAAACGTTTAGAGCGCGTTCCTTAAATTTTATAGAGGTTGGAGAGGGCGTATAGTGGTATTATCGTGATGCGACGCTCAGCATCTCCATCTTGGCGATCTCGGCTCTCCAAAAGACCAAAATTCTCCAAAGAGCACCGAAGGGCATCCCTCAAATGCTTCTGCCGCATGAACACATGTAGACTTTTCATCTTCCCACTCGTGCCCGATTTGCACTCGATAGGCACCACTTGCATGTCTCGTGCTATGATATAATCCACCTCCGAGCGAGTTCCCTCCGCCATGTTCTCCCAATAGTAGAGATCATGTTGAGAACGAGGATTATTGTATTTGATCAATTCCCATCCCAACATCATCTCTGCCGATCCCCCCTTATTGACCAAGTCTTCAGCCGTGCCGGCAATGATCAAATCAGTGAGCTGACGAGCACTCCCTAAGTCCAGATCAAGGATTCGCAACAGCAAACCGCTGTCCAAGTAGATATATTTCCGAAACTTATCGTTGGTTTCTGCACCCAGAGGCAAACCGTTGGCGGCAGTATGGCTCACACGCTTGATGATACCGGCATCACACAGCATCCCCAATGCTCTTTTTACCTCCTCGGCACGATAGCCACCCTCCACCTTGCTATACACATATTTACTCCCGATCTGGAGGATAACACTCTGCAACGTGTTGCGCAGTAACGTCGGATCGACCCTCTTTGCATATTTGACAAAATCATCATAATAGGAGAGCTGGATGTCATCAAGCTCGGTTTGGCACTGCCGATAGTCATGAGTCTTCACCCAAGCCGACACGCTCGCCGGCATACCTCCCACCATCAGGAATGTCCGATACTGTCGCACCAGATCATTATGTAGCGCGGTGAGCAACGGCTTATCCGCCGATGCCTCACGCTTGACTGTGATCCATGACTCCTTGCCCTCCGCCACTAAAAATTCATCAAAGGAAAATGGATATACGAACAGTGAACGGATCCTTCCCACGCCAAAGGAAGATAGTTCTTTCAATGCGAACTCCAACAGCGAGCCGGCGGCGATGACATGCAAGTCGGGGTAATCCTCCTTGAATGTCCATAGGCTCTTGATGGCATCGGGACAGGCTTGGATCTCATCCAAGAATAGCAGGGTTCTGCCGGCAATCACCGGTATGCCATATAATAGGCTTAGGGTATTCGCCAATTGATGTACGTCATGGGTGGTTTCAAACACCTCTTTCAGCTCCGGTCTCTTCTCAAAGTTAACTTCTAAGTAGAAGTCAAAGCTCTCGCCCAAGTGCTTAACGGCACACGACTTCCCGACCTGGCGTGCGCCACGTAGCAACAGCGGCTTCAGATTGCCGCTATTTTTCCATTCCTTTAGGATAGCATCTATCGATCGTTCTATATACATCTTAATCACATTGCTTTTAAATCCATCACTCTTCACTCAAATCAAACCACTTACCCTTAGGGGCGTGTGAGCTTTATTTCTCAGAGCATTTCTTGCACCATTACGCATAGACATGTGTATAGTCCACACTAAGACAACAAGAAAACAACCGCTAAAATAGTCATTTTCTGCAATATAACCAAGAGAAAAAGCAAAAAAATGACAAAACCGAGAGGAATAACAACCCTATTTTTGACAAAACCGAGAGGAATAACAACCCTGTTTTTGACAAAACCGAGAGGAATAATAACCCTGTTTTTGACAAAACCGAGAGGAATAACAACTGATTTCCCTGATAAGGCATCCTCCCACCCTACCCATCTCGTCCCCACCGATGCGTAGCAAAAATCAGGTAAATCAGTAAAATCAGTGGTTAAAAAAAGTACCTCCACGAGGATCAAAGTTTATTTTTGAAAGAACCACTGATTAACCTGATTTCCCTGATAAGGCTTCGCGCACCCTACCTTGTCTCGTAA